>CAZJAW010000136.1:0-6594 GCA_964544035.1 uncultured Rhodobacterales bacterium | reverse complement strand
AAAGCGATATGCTGCAGATGCGCATTCTGATGCCTTTGCTCGAAAAAGCCGGCAATGGCTCACTGAACGACATCGACTTTGCCAAGCTGTACCGATAACGCCGCGTCGATCCTGGCTATCTGCGTCGCGTCATGGCAGCCCTTGATGGTGATGATCGCCCTGAGTTGGCGTACATGCTGGCCAAGAATGTAACGACCCGCATGAATGCGCCGCGCTTTCAACGCCGCTTGTCAGAACTTGAAGCTAAGCTTGACCCAGATGGCGTCGACAGCAAAAACAACGCGGACGCTGTGCACGAGGACTAGAAACCTCCCCAACCTCCGTGTTAACGCGCTGGCCATGACAACACTCACCATTGCCCGCCCCGACGACTGGCACCTGCATTTACGTGACGGTCCTATGATGCGGGCTGTCCTGCCCCACACCGCCCAGCATTTTGCCCGTGCGATTATTATGCCCAATCTGGTGCCGCCCGTTGTTACGGGCGCGCAAGCTCTGGCCTATCGCGACCGAATTTTGGCAGCGCTGCCTGATGGTATGGATTTTGCGCCGCTCATGACGCTGTATCTCACCGAAGACACCGACCCGGACGATGTCGCAGCCGCCCATGCCAGCGGTCTGATCAAAGCGGTCAAACTGTACCCGGCAGGTGCCACGACCAATTCAGCCTCTGGAGTAGCGGACTTTGGGAAGGTCCGGGATACCCTCGACCGTATGGCCAAAATTGGCCTGCCGCTTTGCGTCCACGGCGAAGTGACAGACAGCGACGTTGATATCTTTGACCGCGAAGCCGTTTTTATCGACCGCATCCTTGATCCGTTGCGCCGCGCCACGCCCGGCTTGCGGGTCGTCATGGAACACATCACAACCTCCAATGCGGTCGATTACGCGCGCGCTCAAGATGACAGCTTAGGCGCAACAATCACCACACATCACCTCGTGATCAACCGCAACCACATCCTCGCAGGCGGAATCAAACCGCATTATTACTGCCTACCCGTCGCCAAACGCGAAGAACATCGGCTTGCCCTGCGCAGTGCCGCAACCTCTGGCGAGGCGCGGTTTTTCCTTGGAACCGACAGCGCCCCGCATACTGATGCCAACAAACTACTGCCTTGCGGCTGTGCGGGTTGCTTCACAGCGCCCAACACAATGGCGATCCTTGCGCAGGTTTTCGAAGAAGACGGCGCGCTCGACAAACTCGAAGGGTTCACCTCGCGCAACGGCCCCCATTTCTATGGCCTGCCCGTAAACGACACAACCATCACACTGTCCAAGACCCCAAGCACGATGCCATCACATGTAGAAACCGACGAAGGCCCCGTCACGGTCTTCGACCCAGGCTTTACACTTGAATGGTCCGCGCACTGATCGATCTTCATCTTGCCAAATAAACTCCCGCCGGAGGCTCCCCGCCCCACCTCTCGCGCAAACGTCTGAAAGCAAAGCACCATGATCCCATCCAGCTACCCCACCGCCCAAGAAATGGCACGCCTGACGGCGCGCATGTTGCTGGAAATCAACGCAGTGCATTTCAACGCGGCCGAGCCGTTCACTCTATCCTCTGGTCTGCCCAGCCCAACCTATATCGATTGCCGCAAATTAATCTCTCACCCGCGTATTCGCAGTACGCTCATGGATTTCCTGACTGTGACCGTCATGCGCAATGTCGGTTTCGAAGCATTTGATAACATCGCAGGCGGAGAAACCGCAGGCATTCCTTTTGCTGCGCTGGTCGCCGAACGCATGGCCTTGCCCATGACCTATGTGCGCAAAAAACCAAAAGGTTACGGGCGCAACGCCCGCATTGAGGGCGATATGAGCGAAGGCCAGCGCGTGCTGTTGGTCGAAGATTTGACAACAGATGGCGGCTCTAAACTCAGCTTCGTAGACGCGATCCGCGAAACTGGTGCCAGCTGCGCGCACACGGCCGTCATCTTCTATTACGGTATCTTTCCTGAAACCGAAAAGACGCTGGGCGATCACGGTGTGGGTCTGCACTATTTGTGCACATGGTGGGACGTTCTGGCCGAAGCCAAAGCCTCGGGTGCGTTCGACGCGGCCACGCTGGACGGAGTCGAAGCATTCTTGCAAGACCCGCGCGCGTGGCAAGCTGCGCGATCCTGAGTGTAAAAAACCCTGTTCCCCTTATGTCTGGCATGCGCGCCCGGCGCATTGTGGAAAACATGGGGACAGGTTTAAGGAATCTGTGGAGAACCCGCAGCTCTGACGCCTTGTGCATAACGCGATTCGACGCCGCCGCCCCCTGCCTATGTAGTGACACAGTACCCGGATCAGGCTATATGTTGATTTACATTTCGGGCTGGACAGGCTTATCCACAGACTAGTCCACGGTTTTTTACAGATAGCCGTGATGCCTGCGCTGTGACACCCACCACGGCACGGGATTCGGACACATTCGAGCGGGGAACTGGGCCATGAACGAGATTGCAGCAATCAATCCTACAGGCGTGGCGGTGCAAGATGCCGAGACGATGCCGCATTCTACTGAGGCTGAACAACAGCTTCTGGGCGCTATCCTGACCAACAACGATATTTACGACCGTGTCGCTGCGATCATTGGGCCCAGCCACTTCTATGACCCTGTCCATGCGCGCATCTTTGAAATCTCTTCGGCGCGTATCGCCAAAAACAATCTGGCAAGCCCTGTCACCCTGAAGGCCTTCATGGAGGATGACGAAGGCCTGAAAGAACTTGGCGGACCTGCCTATCTCGCTCGTCTTGCTGGGGCCGCAATCAGCGCCTTTGCCGTGCGTGATTATGCTCAGATCATTTATGATCTCGCCGTGCGGCGCGACCTGATCCAATTGGGGCGTGACATCTCATCCAAAGCAGCCAAAGTTGACGTCGCATCCGAACCCAAAGAACAGATCGTCGAAGCAGAACAGGCGCTTTACAAACTGGCCGAGCAAGGCACTTCCGAGGGCGGATTCCAGAGCTTTCTCAAAGCTGTAACAGACGCTGTTAATGTCGCTAATGCCGCCTATCAGCGTGAAGGTGGCCTTGCGGGCATCTCAACTGGCCTTAATGATATGGATAAAAAGTTGGGCGGTTTGCACTCCTCTGACTTGCTGATCCTTGCCGGACGCCCGTCGATGGGCAAAACATCCCTCGCCACGAACATCGCCTTTAACATCGCTAAAAAATACAAACGCGGGATCAAGCCCGATGGCTCTGAAGGTGCAATTGAAGGGGGCGTGGTCGGCTTCTTCTCGCTTGAAATGAGCGCCGAACAACTGGCCGCGCGTATCCTGTCCGAAGCCTCCGAGGTGCCCTCAGAACAAATCCGCCGTGGTGACATGACGGAGGCCGAGTTCCGCCGCTTTGTCGATGCCGCCAAGGCGCTAGAAGCCTGCCCGCTTTATATTGATGACACCGCTGCCATCCCCATCGCCCAATTGGCCGCCCGCGCGCGCCGCCTGAAACGGACACATGGTTTGGATGTGATTATTGTCGACTACTTGCAGCTTGTCCGTGGTGTGGCAGAAAACAGGGTGCAAGAGATCGGTGAGATTTCCATGGGCCTCAAGGCCATCGCCAAAGAACTCAATATCCCCGTCATCGCCCTGTCCCAGCTGTCGCGTCAGGTGGAAAACCGCGAAGATAAGCGTCCGCAACTGTCGGATTTGCGCGAATCGGGATCGATCGAACAAGACGCTGATGTGGTCATGTTTGTGTTCCGCGAGGAATACTACAAAGAACGCGAAAAGCCCGGCGATCACGATCTGGAAGCCATGGCCAAGTGGCAAGAAGAAATGGAGCGCCTGCATGGCCGGGCCGAAGTCATCATCGGCAAACAACGCCACGGCCCTATCGGCACAGTCGATCTGTCCTTTGAGGGTCGCTTTACCCGCTTTGGCAATCTGGTGCAGGCATGGCAGCAAGACAGTGGCGGCGGCGGCGGAGATGTCGGGTTTTAAGTCGGCTCAAAAACGCACGCAGTTTGAGAAAAAGAACTGGGCCGCAGGGTGTGCAATCTCGTTAATGTGACGCGTAAATACGCACTGCAGTTGCGGTTTTAGTGGACAGGTGCGTGCGCCTCTGACCCAATGCACACATGCTACGCTTTGCCCTTCTCTTGATGATCTGCGCCTTACCGGCCCATGCCCAAGACCGCACTGAGGTTGATGTCGAACTGTTCTTGGCCGTTGATGTCAGCCGTTCCATGCAACCCTTTGAGTTGGAAATTCAGCGCCGTGGCTATGCCGCAGCCCTCACCAGCCCCGAAGTTCAGGCCGCCATCGCGGGCGGCTTGCTGGGGCGTATCGCGATCACATACGTCGAATGGGCTGGCGCCGATAGCCAACGCATCGTTGTGCCCTGGACGTTGCTAGAAAACCCGGAACAGGCAGCAGGGATCGCGCAACAGATCACAGCAAACTTTGACGACGCGCTCAGGCGCACTTCTATTTCCGGCGCGCTCGACTTTGCTGCCGACTCTATCGATGGCAATCGTTTTGACGGGCTGCGACGTGTCATCGACGTCTCAGGCGACGGGCCAAACAATATGGGCGATCTCGTCACGAACGCGCGCGACCGGGTTCTGTCGCGCGGTATGACGATAAACGGATTGCCTTTAATGACACAGGACGAGTCCTTTACCTCGCGCTATAATATCGACGATCTCGACACCTATTATACTGCCTGCGTCATCGGCGGTTCTGGTGCCTTTGTTCTGCCTGTCACTGACTGGGTCGAATTTGAAGACGCCGTGCGTCGCAAACTGGTCCTTGAAATCGCAGCACGCCCACCCGAACGATTGTGGAGAGCGCAAAGCACAGCCGCTTACGACTGTCAGATCGGAGAGAAAATATGGCGTCAAAACCAAAGCCTGTTTGCTTACCCTTGATCCTTTGGCCAACATTCCCCTGATTTTTGGCATCGGCGGCACATCGCAGGTTGTGCGAATTCCCTCTTGACCCCGCGCCACCGCAAGCCATTAAAGCGACTATGAGTTCCGCGACCCTAACAATCGACCTTGGCGCTGTCGTGCGTAATTGGCAGGCCCTAGATGCAGCCAGCACGTGCGCGACCGGCGCTGTGGTCAAAGCCGACGGCTACGGTCTTGGCGCTCCGCTTGTGGCGCATGCCTTGCTGCGTGCCGGCGCGCGCAGCTTTTTTGTCGCCACCTCTGCCGAGGGGGAAACTCTGCGCGCAGCCATCGGAAGTGGCCCAGACATATACGTTTTTTCCGGCCATATGGACGGCGATACCCCATCAATTCGGAACGCAGAGCTGACGCCTTTGCTCAACTCCGTCGATCAAATGCTGCGCCACGTCGAAGCGATACCCGGCGCGCCCTTTGGCATTCAATTTGATACCGGCATGAATCGTTTGGGCATGGAACCGGCCGAATGGTTCGCTGTGCGCGACATCGCCGTCGCACAGCGTCCTGTCCTTCTTATGTCCCATTTGGCTTGTGCAGATGATCCGGATCACATGATGAACGCGCAACAACTTGGCGTTTTTCATGAAATGACCGCCGGGCTCGACATCCCGCGTTCACTTGCTGCAACCGGCGGAATATTGCTGGGTAAGAACTATCACTTCGATATGACCCGCCCCGGCATTGGTCTGTACGGCGGTCTGCCCTTTGTCGATGCAGATCCCGTCGTGACCCTTGATATGCCCGTCATTCAAGTGCGCGATGTGGCCGTGGGTGAAACAGTTGGCTATGGCAACAACTGGACAGCATCCCGCCCGTCGCGCATTGCAACGGTGTCAGGTGGCTATGCGGACGGGTTGATCCGTGCCATGGGCACACGCGCCACACTTTACGCACGCGACCAACCCTGCCCTGTCGTTGGCCGTGTATCGATGGACTTGATCACAACAGATGTAACCACCCTTGGTTATGATCCGTCGCATCTACAACTGATGGGTCGTCATCAATCGGTTGATATTGTCGCCGCCGCCGCGGGCACCATCGGCTACGAGATTTTGACCCAACTGGGCCTGCGTTACGACCGGGCCATCACGCAATGAACTTTCTCGCCGCTGTTGGACGTCTGGTCCTTGGCATACTTGCCGCCGTTGGTCGGGTGAGCCAATTTGCAGGTGCCACCCTTGGCCACATGATCCGACCTCCCTATTACCCGCGCGAATTCGCACTTGCGCTGTTGAACATCGGTTGGCTCTCTTTGCCCGTCGTTGGATTAACGGCGATCTTCACCGGAGGCGCATTGGCACTGCAAATTTATGCCGGAGGTGCCCGTTTCAATGCCGAAGCCGTGGTTCCGCAGATTGTCGCCATCGGGATGGTGCGCGAACTTGGCCCCGTGCTTGTCGGCTTAATGATCGCGGCGCGCGTGACGTCCTCTATTGCCGCCGAGATTGCGACGATGAAAGTCACCGAACAAATCGACGCCCTCGTCACGCTCTCCACACATCCGATGAAATACCTCACTGCACCACGGGTGCTTGCGGCCACGCTTGTGGTGCCTGTACTGGTAGGCGTGGGCGACATCATCGGTATTTTTGGCGGATACGCCGTTGCGACAGGCACGCTTGGTTTCAATGCCGCTGCGTATATCCAAAACACCGTCGATTTCCTGCAATTGCGCGACATCACCT
>CAZJAW010000135.1:0-6605 GCA_964544035.1 uncultured Rhodobacterales bacterium | reverse complement strand
AAGAGGCGCTTTCGAGCCTCGCTTTTGAAGCGCTTGCAATCAATTCGCCCAGCGCGTCAACTGTTTCTCCGTTATCGTTGGGCCGGAACATGCCGTGGGACTTCACGCTTTTTTCGTTAGGAACCGCGAACTTCCAAAATAGATGTTTCACTCAGCCGTCGTATGAGCGTTTTTTCGACATCATCCAATACATCCGCCACGCGTTGGTGCAGTGCGTGTTCGACAGAACACTCAGGCGCGTCAGATGTCTCGGGTGCAGCAACGAGGCTTTCTTCAAGGGCCAAATAGACGTCAGCCAGCGTGATATCCTGTGGGGGTCGCGCCAAGCGCCAGCCGCCAGCGTGTCCTTTCTCTGAGTTTAAGAGTCCTGCATCGCGTAATCTGCCAAGTACCCTTCTGACGACGACAGGGTTGGTTCCAGCATGTTCAGCAATGTCTGACGATGTCCGCACGTGTGTGGGTTCGCCCGCCATATGACTGAGGGTATGTAGTGCAAGTGAAAGCCGACTGTTTCGTTTCACAGTAGAAAATTCCTTGTGCATGACATCACGCAACTTTGCATGTTGCGTGTATCAAGTAACTGAGATAGTTGCATGATGCTCAACCTCTTCATGTAGGACTAAACTGGTGCAAAATCGTAGTTCCCGCAACCTAGGTCAGACGAGCTTGCCAGCGCGGCGTAGCACGGGTCGTCCTATGCAGGTCTATGATGCGCTACCAGTTCCGCTCAGGCGGTGGCTTTCGCAGGCGGCTTTGCCGTGGTCGCCAAGTTCAGCCAAACGCATTTGGAATAATGCGCAGCGACGCGGCATGAACGTGGAAGACACCTTAAGAAAACTCACCCAAGCCGAAACCCGAACGCTCGCCCGGGATCAGTTTGCCATCGGAAATCGCACCTCACCCCCCTCAGTTTGAAGGAAGCAATTATGTCCATTCTATCCCGGTTTGCTTTCGCAACCGTTGTCGCCCTGTCACCCGCCTTGCCTGTCGCGGCGCAAGAGGGCAGCCTGTCAATCTCCATCACCTTTGGCCCAACTGCCGAAGTGCCCGATCCACGCGCGGGTTATAACGGTTGGATGTCTAACCAGACCGGCGTGACGGAAACGCTGATGGGCATCGATTATGACATGAACCTTTACCCGCGTGTGGCCGAAGGCATCGAACAGGCAGGGCCAACCACATGGCGGGTCACCTTGCGCGATGGTGTTCAGTTTCATGATGGCACACCCGTGACCGCGGGCAGTGTGGTCTCAGCTATTAATGCCATTTCGGATGAGGCGCATCCGGGCCACAACGCGCGCGTGGCAAAGCTGCTTGATTTGGCAGGGCTGTCTGCGGAGGGTGATAAGGTTCTAGTGTTTGAAACCAACAGCCCAAATGCCGCGTTCCCATGGACTTTGTCCGAGCCAGCCATCGCCGTTCTGGGCCCAAAGTCTGACGATTTCCCGATAAATGCGACAGGCCCGTTCATCTTCCGCGAGGCGGTGCCAGAACAATTGTACCGCGCTGAAGCCAATACAAACTATCGTCTTGGCGCACCGGGTCTTGAAGAAGTGCGCGTGGTTGTCTCCGGCAGCCCAGCCTCTGCTGCTTTGGCGTTTGAGGCCGGTGACGTTGATATGGTGATCAACTACCCCGAAGCAGATTTCGACCGCATTAAGGAAACTGGTGCCCTTGGCTTTGCGGCCCCCACGGCGCGGCTCTACTTTTACACTGTGAATGCGGCAAGCGGTCCTATGGCGAATCCGTTGATCCGGCGTGCCGTGTCTATGGCGATCGATCGCCAAGGGGTTGTTGATGCGGCGCTGTCCGGTGTTGGCGGCGTCGCTGCGGGTGCGATCTATCCTGCCGGTACAAGCTGGGCCGCCGATATCCCGGTGACGTATGACCCTGCGGGAGCTGAGGCGCTTTTGGCTGAGGCAGGTGCCATCAAAGAGGGTGGCACGTGGATGCTGGATGGTGCCCCGCTGGAAATCGACATTGTGACCTACTCTTCTCGAGCGGCCTTGCCCCCCACGGCGGAACTGACCCAAGCGTTTCTGAGCGCGATTGGCGTCAAAGCGAACATCAGTGTTGGTGAATACGGCGCCAGCAACGACGCCATTGCAGCTGGTGACGCGGACATGTTCCTGCAGGCTTGGGTGACAACCCCTCAGGGCGATCCCGGTGCGGTCTTGGAAACGCTGCTCAAATCAGATGGTGGGTCAAACGCGGGTGGCTATGCAAACGCTGCTTTGGATAAACTGCTGGCCGATGGGCGCACCACGTTTGAACATGATGCACGCAAAACGATCTATACTGAAGCACAACAGATCATCGCGGCCGAGGCGGCCCTTATCCCCATGTTCCATGTGTCCCAGACCAACGTAGCCAAAGCGGGCTTGACCGGCTATCAAGTGCATCCAACCGAAACCTATTGGATTACCCACGAGACGGCTCTGAAGAAATGACACTTACCGTTTCTGGCCTGAGCGCTGTGCGCTCGGGCCGGACCATTCTGCATTCGACTGATTTGTCGATAAAGCCCGGTGCACGCATCGGGCTTGTTGGTGCGTCGGGGTCTGGTAAATCGACTTTGGGACACGCGCTAATTGATGCTTTGCGCAGACAAGGAGTGCGGGTCGCCCATGTCCCGCAAAGCCCGGATGAGGCTTTGGACCCATTGCGCCGGATGGGTTTTCATTGGCGCGAAGCTGAGCGCGCAATTGGTCTGCCCCATGATGCGGAACGCCAGCAAAACCTGTTTCAAGCTCTCAAAATTGAAAGTGGCGACTTGCGAAAACGCCCCTGGGGCTGGAGTCGGGGCATGCAGCAGCGGTTCGTAATCGCCATGGCCTTGATCGGTTCCCCTGACGTGCTGGTGATGGACGAACCCACATCTGCACTTGATCCCGTTGTAGCGGCACGCACGATGGCGTTGTTGGAAGACTATCTGTCGACACGACACACGGCGATGGTTTTGATCACCCATGATTTGGGGCTTGCCGCGCGACGAGTTACGCGTCTGCTGGTGATGGATGCGGGACGGTTGGTCGAAGACAGGCCGACAACCGAGGTGCTGAATAGCCCGCAGAGCGCAGTCGCGAAATCGCTGTGCAGCCATCGAAATTGGCTCGAACTGCCATGTTAAAACTTCAGAATGTCTCCGTCAGATACGGCAAGGTACTGACGCTGTCAGATGTTTCTTTGCGCTTGCCAGCCGGGCGAACGATAGCGGTTGTGGGGGAAAGTGGGGCTGGAAAATCTACTCTGATCGGCGCAATTCTAGGGTTAGTAAAGCCATCACAAGGCCAAATCACATGGGAGGATGCGCCCGTTTCCGCATGTTTCCCCTCGTTGGTCATGCAAGAACCCCGCGCGGCCTTTAACCCGGTGCTGCCTTTGCGCCGTTCAATCATGGAGCCGCTGACTGCACGGGGCGAGCACCTTTCCGACAAACACCTTGTGCATCTGTGTGATCGTTTAGAATTGCCAGTTGATATGCTGGCCCGTAAACCGGGTGAAGTCTCTATCGGGCAAGCGCAGCGAGCGGGTATTCTGCGAGGGCTGATCGCGGGCTCACCCCTCATATTGTTCGACGAACCGCTTTCAGCATTGGATGCCGTTACACAAAAACACACCGCGCAACTGATTGCCGATTTGCAACGCGAATTGGGTTTTGCTGCACTGATTGTGACACATGATCTGGGCTATGCCGCCGCCTTTAGCGACCAGATTGCAGTGCTGCGCGAAGGCCGGATGGAGGAAATCACGGCGACTGCCGACTTCATCCAAAACCCACAATCAGAATATGGTCATGAACTACGCCAAGCTGCCTTCGCCTTGGGTGCGCTGGAGTATGCCGCGTGACACGCAGCATCCTTGGGCTGTTCTTGCGGGCACTCGTGGTATTGACGGGCACGGCCCTAGCGACCTTCACATTGTTGTGGAATGCACCTGGCGATGCGGCTACCGCCATTGCTATGGCGCGGTTCGATACATTGCTAAGTGAGGATGTGATTGCGCAAGTCCGAGCCGAAGTAGGTCTGGATGCAGGGTTCTGGTCCGCGTTCAAAGGCTGGATTGCGCCGTTATTGTCCGGGGATTTCGGCAATTCATCGGTCACGGGCCGCCCTGTTTGGCCCGATCTGGCCAGTTCGATATCCTACACCATCCCTACAGCTTTCGCCGGTTTAGCGATTGGTCTGGCCCTTTCTATCCCGCTTGCCATCATGGCCACCCGTCACCCTGGCAGTTGGTCAGACCGCTTTGCCATCGCTATTGCCTCCCTTGGCGCAGCTGTGCCGACGTATTGGTTAGGCTTGCTGTTGATTCTACTTTTCGCGGTGAAATTGGCGTGGTTGCCTGCCATTGGCGCGCGCACACCATCCCATGTGATCCTCCCTGCCGTCACACTGGGCCTTGGCGTTGCCGCAGCCCTTACCCGGATCATTCGGTCCGGCATTTTGGAAGCCCGCGGCCAACCTTTCCTGCCCGCGTTCACCCGGCGCGGTGTGTCTAGGCGTGACCTTGGGCGCGCCCATGTCGCGCCACATGCGGCGATCCCGGTGATCACTGTTCTGGGGCTTGAGCTGGCGTTCCTACTAGAAGGGGTCGTGATGGTGGAGGTGATCTTTGGCCGCCCCGGCATGGGCAGTTTTCTGGTGAACGCAATTGGCGCACGCGATTTTCCCAAGGTACAGGCGGTTGTGGTTATCACAGCCCTGTTGTTTGTGGTGATCAACCTATTGATCGATGTGATCTACCGGGTCATTGATCCTCGGATTGGTGCCCAGGATGCGTAGCGTAGTGGCATTGGTTTGCACCTTATTGGCGCTTGCCGTTTTGGGGCCAATGCTGGCCCCATACGATCCGGCCGCCATCAATATCCCCGCACGCCTTAGCCCACCGGGCAAAGACTGGGTGCTGGGCACTGACGCATTGGGGCGGGATATCTTGTCGCGGCTGCTGCATGGCGCGCGTTGGTCGCTGGGGTTGGCCTTTGTGATTTCGTTGATTGGCTTGGTGATTGGCACCTGTGTAGGCGTGGCCGCAGCGCTTGGCGGCAAAGCGGTTGATTGGGCCGTGATGCGGGTGACAGACTCGTTCTTGGCCTTTCCAGAACTAGTTGCCGCTGTCGTGATTGCAGGCATTTTGGGGGGCGGGATCAACAGCTTGATCTTGGCACTTAGCCTGACCAGTTGGATGCGTTATGCGCGGGTCGCGCGCGGTGTTGGGCTGTCGCTTCAAACACGTGGGTACGTGGTGCAGGCGAAATTGGCTGGGCTGTCGCCCTTCGCAATAGCCCGCTGGCACTACCTGCCATCGCTTGCCCCTTCGTTGATCGTTGTCTGGACAGGCATGTTTGCACGCGCGATTTTGGGTATATCTGCGCTTGGCTTCCTAGGCTTTGGCGTCCAGCCTCCAATGCCTGAATGGGGTGCCATGCTGCTGGATGCGCAGGTTCATATGCGGGCTGCTCCTTTGCAGATGATCTGGCCAGGCGCCGCTGTGGTCATCTGCGTCTTGGCCATCAACCTTGCCGGCGACGCGTTACGCGATGCCTTTGCTGGTCAGGACACCGAAGAGTGAGCACCTCTGACCGTCCCACTCTTGGTATCTATCTGCGCATTCTCTCGGGCCTTCTGGGGACTGGGATGTTCATCTGCGTCAAGGGCGTCAGTGACAGTGTTCCACTAGGTGAAATCGTCTTTTTCCGATCGTTTTTTGCAATCATCCCTTTGGTGGTTTTCCTGTGGATCAGAAAGGAATTTCCCGGTGGGTTGGCGACCAAACGACCCTTTGCGCATTTCTTGCGGGCTAGTTTTGGTGCGCTCGCGTTGTTTACTTCTTTTGCCGCATTGAGCCGATTGAACATTGCCGAAGCAATATTGATCGCGCAGCTTACACCGATGTTGACCGCAATCGCGGCGGTATTTTTATTGTCAGAAAGGCTGACGGTTTTCCGCATCGGAGGCATTGGTCTCGGCTTCGCTGGTGTCATGGTGTTGGTCTGGCCAGAGCTGGGGATCGGTTCACAGGATAACACACGCCTGATGGGGGTCGCGTTAGGGCTGGTGTCCGCAGTGCTGTCCGCATTTGCCTTGATCATGGTGCGTCGCCTCAACCGGACAGAAAGTCCGGGTGCGATTGCGCTTTATTTCGTTCTGGCCTCCATGTTGGGGGCGTTGCTGACGATCCCATGGGGCTGGATCATGCCAAAGGGTGAAGCGTTGATCTATTTGGTAGCAGCGGGTCTTTTTGGCGGGTTTGCGCATATCGCGATGACACTCTCGTTCCGCTTTGCTGAGGCGTCGAAATTGGCACCTTTTGAATACATCGCACTGTTGTGGCCACTTCTGGCCGATCTTCTTATCTTTCGCCTTCCCATCGCGACAACATTCGTGTTCGCAGCACCTTTGGTACTGGCAGGTGCCGCCTTTGCAGCTGCTGAAAAGGGCAGGCACACCCGAAGCAGAACAGCTCAGGATAGTAATGACAAATCGGCGAGTTGAGCGCCTGCCATAACGTCAATTCAACGCAGGCAAGATCAGCCCAAGGCCCATCAAAGATAACATCGCAAGGACCCCAAGGCGAAATAGCTTTTCTGACAGCCTGTGGCGGAT
>CAZJAW010000134.1:0-6618 GCA_964544035.1 uncultured Rhodobacterales bacterium | reverse complement strand
GAATAGGGTTCCCATTTCTTGCGGATGCGTCAACCGCTGATGTGCTGCGATGTGAGCGTCCAACGCTGCTCCGGATAGGTCTTTGGCTAATGTTTGGGCGCGCGTTGTGATGCCAAGCCGTTCGAGGAAGACGCCTTGCGGAGTCAAGCGGGTAAAGGCCGCAGGCGCGGCCGCGACGCTCAGGGCTTCAAAGTCCACATGCGCTGTAAGGTCTGCATTGCCGGGCGCGTCAAATGGAGTCACAGTTTGGTGAGCATGGAGGGCTTGGAAGGTATCGCCAAGGCTGCGCCAGTCGCCATAGTCGATCACAAGGGCCGCACCGCCGTCCTCTGCGACACGTGCGCCTATATCGCGGGTGATCGCTGTGGCTTGTGGGCAAAGCTCTACCAGATCGCCGTCTTTAGTATCTTCGAGGCGATGATCCAGAGCAGGTTGTGGCCCTATGGGCGACAGGCCAAAGACCAGAGTGTCCTCTTCCAGCCCCACACAGCGTTCACGCCACGCCTTTCCATCGCGTTGGAATTGTCGAATTGGCAGCGCGTCAAAGAACTCATTTGCGACCAGCCAAAGCGGACCATCGGGCACCAGCGCAAAGCTAGCGACGATAGCCACTTTGAACTGTTCAAGAGTTTTGCGTTGAACCTCTGCCAGAAAGGGCGACGCTTCGACCAGCACAATCTGTGCCGCAGTGTGAAAACCGGGTACCTTGGCCGTTGCGCGCAAGATATCCGCCATCAGTGTTCCGCGTCCGGGTCCCAATTCGGCCAGAACGAAGTGCGACGGTGCGCCCTGATCCAGCCAGCTTTGCGCGAGCGACAGGCCGATCATTTCGCCAAACATCTGACTGATCTCGGGAGCGGTGGTGAAATCGCCCGCAACCCCCAATGGATCACGGGTACTATAGTACCCTTTGGTCGGATGCAGCAGGGCCTGTGTCATGAATTCAGAAAGTGAGATCGGCCCTGAGGCTGCGATCTGCGCCACCAGATCGTCGCGTAAGCTCATTTAAATTGTGCGGCCACGCGGCGTGCGCGGATAACAAAGAACAGCCCAATCAGGATCATCGGCAAAGACAACAACTGCCCCATGGTCAACCCATACCCGCCCAATTGAAATGCTAAGCCGAGCGGATTGCCGGGGCCGACAAATTGCCCATCTGGCTGGCGCACGAACTCAACTATGAAACGTGCGATGCCATATCCCGCCAAGAACGTACCGCACATCAGGCCGGGCCGTTTGAACGCGTCGCGCCGCCATGCCATCCAAAGTAACAGCACCAACAGGACAAACCCTTCAAGAAAGGCTTCGTACAGCTGCGAGGGATGGCGCGCGCAAGCGCCAACAATTTGCGGGCAATACTGCGCCGCTTGCCCCGGAAAAATCACGCCCCAAGGCATCTCGGTCGGGCGCCCCCACAATTCGGCGTTGATGAAGTTGGCAAACCGGCCCAGCAACAAACCCGGAGGCACACCAAGCGCCACCGCGTCCGCTGTGCTGAGTTGATTGATGCCGTGGCGCTTGGTGTACAGCCACCCGGCCAGCACCACGCCCAACATGCCACCATGAAAGGCCATACCGCCTTCCCAAATCGCGAGGATAGATAGTGGATCAGCCAGATACACGCCCGGCTGATAGAACAGCACATAGCCCATGCGACCACCCAATAGCACACCAAGGATGATCCAGGTCAGCATGTCCTCGATCTGTGTCGGGGTCATTACGGGCTGACGATCAATCCACAAGCGCGGGGTTTTCACCGTCATCACCACCAGCCGCCAGCCGATAATGATCCCTGCGATATAGGCTAGCGCGTACCAACGCAGTGCGAATTCCATTCCAAAGAGCGAAATCGAGAAAATCTCGGGCGAGATATTGGGGAAGGGGATCAATGCCATCATCTGTGACTCAATGCCTCTGCTCAAGGACGAGGTCAAGCTTGCCTCTTGCTACCTGCGACCCCATATATAGATCAGTTTTGTACGGGAGACGACAGATGCAGGCACGCGGTAAAATTTTTGACGACATCTCACAACTCATGACAAACGCTATGGGCGTGGCCCAAGGCGCACGAGATGAGGCCGAGACGGCGATGAAATCCATGATGGATCGCTGGCTGGCGGATCGTGATTTTGTAACGCGCGAAGAATTTGACGCGGTGCGCGCGATGGCCCAGAAAGCCCGCGAAGAGAACGAGGCGCTCAAGGCCCGTTTGGACGCGCTTGAGACCAAGAAATAGTAATCCAGCGGAGGCGCTGCCGCGCCATTCCAAATGATTGCACTTTGCACGTGATCGCCCGGATGTCTTCCGGGCGTTTTGCGTTTTAGATGTCCGGTCAAATCAACCCAGCCAGTTTTGCAAATGGATCGCGATTTGCATCCTTGTGCCATTCGTATTCGCATCCCAACGCGATCCGGTTCGCGCGTTCAATTCCATATAAATCAGCCATAACCGCAAGCGCCATGTCCATGCCCGCCGACACGCCCGATGATGTGAAGAATTTGCCGTCTTCGACCCAACGCGCCTGTTTGACCCAATCGACATTTGGCGCGAGAGGGACAGTCGCTTTGAAGTCCATCTTGTTTGTGGTTGCTCTTCGCCCGTCCAAAACACCAGTCATGCCAAGTAGCACAGTGCCAGTACAAACGGCCATCACCCGTTCGGCATGACCCGAAGCTGTGCGTATCCAATCCACCAGCGCGGGGTCATTTGCGGCATCCAGAGCACTGTCACCGCCCGGAATGAACAATAGGTCGTAATCGTCTTTCTCGTCGATCGTTTTGTCGATCATGATGCGTTGGCCGTGCACGCTGGGCACTGGGTCGCTGGTTTGAGCGACTGTGATGATCTCGGTTTCTCCGCCCATACCGCCAAGCATTTCCATAGGCCCAAAGTAATCGAGCGTTTCAAAGCCGGGAAAGACCAGTGCAGCAAGTGTTCTCATGGTGGTTTCCTTTGATCTGAGATGCCGTTTCATCAGGACATGATGTGGCCTTCGCGTTTGGCAAGCTTGCCTGTGAATTTCTACTCAAAGATCGCCGTATCTTGCGCGCAATGCTAGGTTGTCCCCAACTTATTGCGGTTATCCCCAAATAAAGGGTTGCCAGATGCGATGTGCGCAGTCACCATATCTTGTAGAGGTACGGGGGATAGCCCCGGTTTCTAGAGCAGGCACCTAGCGCTTGGGGCGCTATTCGTCCCAGTCGCTAACAGCGAAGAAAAGGTGGGACCATGGCACTTTCCGAGCAGTTTTTGGAAGACGACATTCACCCGATTGATATCGTCGAGCATCTGGCCGAACATCACGAATGGGACTTTGACCGCATAGGCGATGATCAGATCGCGATGGCCGTCGAAGGGCAGTGGCGCACCTATTCTTTGACCCTTGCGTGGTCTGGGCATGACGAAACGCTGCGTATGGTTTGCACTTTTGAACTGGAACCACCGGCCGAAAAGATGTCGGCGCTTTTTGAGCTGCTGAACCTTGTGAACGATCAGTGTTGGGCGGGTGCCTTTACTTATTGGGAAGAGCAAAAGCTGATGGTCTACCGCTATGGTCTTGTGCTCAGCGGTGGTCAGATGGCCAGCCCTGATCAGATCGACACCATGATCGCGACAGCCGTGGTGAGTGCAGAGCGCTATTATCCAGCGTTGCAGTTGCTGGTCTGGGGGGATCGTACCCCTCAGGGCGCATTGCAGGTCGCCATTGCAGAGGCCTATGGCCGCGCGTAATCTACATCCCTGACACGTTCGGGGAATATCTTATGAAAGACACACGTATCGCGGCCCAGGGTCTTGTCCTTTTGGGCTGCGGCAAGATGGGTTCGGCCATGTTGGCCGGTTGGTTGGATCGCGGCTTGCCTGCGGATAGCGTTTGGGTCATCGATCCGAAGCCATCGCTTTGGGTTCAAGGCACGGGAGTGCACATCAACGAAACTTTGCCGGAAACGCCGGCCGTTGTTTTGGTGGCGGTCAAGCCGCAAATGATGGGCGATGCTTTGCCTTATATCGCGATGCTCAAGGGCGGAAAAACCGTATTCATCTCGATTGCAGCTGGCACGCCGCTGATCGCGTTCGAGGAGATCTTTGGTGAGACAACGCCTATTGTGCGCGCCATGCCCAACACGCCTGCGGCTGTTGGCCAAGGTATCACAGCGATTTGCGCCAATGCCGCAGGGCAGGGTTCATTGGACGAGGCTGCGGATCTGTTATCGGCGGTTGGGGATGTTGTTCGTCTTAACAGTGAGGCACAGATGGATGCTGTCACGGGTGTCAGCGGATCGGGTCCGGCTTATGTTTTTCATCTGATCGAGACATTGGCGGCGGGCGGTGTTGCGCAAGGGTTGCCGCCCGAGTTGGCGATGCAACTGGCCAAATCGACAGTTGCAGGTGCGGGGGCGCTGGCACTGCAGTCCGAAGACGACCCAGACCAATTGCGCATCAACGTGACCAGCCCGAACGGCACGCCACAGGCCGCACTTGAGGTGCTGATGGACACTAGGGTTGGCTTTCCCGACTTGCTGCCTCGTGCTGTTGCGGCGGCGACCGAACGATCAAAGGATTTAGCGCGTGGCTGACATAGATTTCGAAGACTTTTTGAAAGTAGATGTGCGCGTGGGCCGCGTGGTGCGTGCCGAAGCCTTTCCTGAGGCCCGCAAGCCTGCAATCAAAATGTGGGTGGATTTTGGCCCCGAAGTGGGCGAACGCAAGACATCAGCGCAAGTGACAACGCATTACGACCCAGACAGCCTTGTGGGGCGCCAAGTGATGGCCGTGGTCAACTTTCCTCCTCGTCAGATCGGCCCTTTTATGTCCGAAGTGTTGGTGCTGGGATTTCCCGATGCTGAAGGCGCGATTGTACTGGCGACGCCTGACAAGGATGTGCCAGTTGGGGGGCGACTGCATTGACCCGACTTTGGATTACCCGACCGTTGCCAGACGATGTTGTCGTCGCCGCGCAAAAGGTCTGCGACGAAGTGGTGGTGCGGAGTGAAACCTTGCCATTGACGGCTGCAGAACTGCGCAGCGCCTTGCGCGACTTTGATCTTGTACTTCCTACATTGGGCGATCAATTTTCAGCAGATATCTTTGCAGACGTGCCCAACGCGCGCTGTAAGTTGTTGGCCAATTTTGGTGTGGGTTACAACCATATTGACGTTGATGCAGCCAAGGCTGCGGGCATCGCTGTGACCAACACGCCCGGTGCCGTAACGGATGCCACTGCTGACATTGCGGTGATGCTGATGCTGATGTCGGCGCGCCGCGCTGGCGAAGGCGAGCGGCTGGCGCGCTCTGGCGACTGGGCCGGATGGCATCCGACGCAGATGCTGGGCCTGCACATGAGCGGCAAACGCATTGGCATTGTTGGCATGGGGCGCATCGGGCAAGCCATCGCGCGGCGCTGTCATTTCGGCTTTGGGATGGACGTGCAATATGTCAATCGCTCAGAGAAGTCCCTGGACTTTCCGGCGACGCCGGTAACGGCACTGACATCCCTGGCGGGACAGGTGGATTTTTTGGTGGCAGCAGTGCCCGGTGGAGCCGAAACACGTCATCTGATTTCAAAGGACATCATCGGCGCTATGCAGGCCCATGCGCATTTCATCAATATCTCTCGCGGGGATGTGGTGGATGAGGGCGCGCTGATCACTGCGTTGTCGACAAACAAGATTGGCGGCGCTGGGCTGGATGTTTACGAACGCGAACCACTGGTGCCGGATGCGTTGCGTCAGTTGGATAATGTCACGCTGTTGCCCCATCTGGGCACAAATGCGCTTGAGGTCCGGACAGCCATGGGCCTTATGGCGGTGGACAATGTGGCCGCTTTTGTCGCGCAGGAACAATTGCCCAACGCGGTCTGAGGCTATTTTTCGGCCATCGCATCGCGCCAGTGCCGCCGACACAGCGATACGTAGGTGTCATTTCCGCCGATCTGGACCTGAGCACCGTCTGATTGAGCGCGTCCGTCCGAATCGCGGCGTATGACCATGGTTGCTTTTTTCCCGCAGTGGCAGATGGTGCGGACTTCGCGCATTTCATCTGCAAGCGCCAACAAAGTGGCCGATCCGGGGAACAACTTGCCTAAAAAATCAACACGCAGCCCGTAGCACATGACTGGCAGGTTTAGGTCGTCCACCACACGCGCCAATTGCCAAACTTGATCTTCGGTCAGGAACTGCGCCTCGTCGACAAAAACACAAGCGACGGGGGCTTCGGCGAGGCGCGCCTCCAGACGGGCGAACAGATCGTCGGTGTCGGAAAACACATCCGCCTGCGCCCCTATGCCGATTCGCGATGCAATACGTCCTGCACCTGCGCGATGGTCCATTTGCGCAGTTAGGAGATAGGGCTCCATTCCGCGTTCACGGTAATTGTGCGCTGCTTGTAGCAAAACAGTCGATTTGCCCGCATTCATTGTGGAATAATGGAAATAGAGTTTTGCCATGGGAAGGGTGCTTAGAACGCGTCAACGCGAGGGGCAAGACCCCTCACGTTGCTATGCTAGTTCTCGAAGCGTCCGTTGCGGGACGTCTTGAAATGCCTTTAGGGTGGGTTCGGTGGCTTGTAGCGCATTAAATACGCCTTTCAAACCACCGAACCGTGCCAGGGTACTCGTAACG
>CAZJAW010000133.1:0-6642 GCA_964544035.1 uncultured Rhodobacterales bacterium | reverse complement strand
CCGGCGGTTAAATTGCCTCGGAAATGCTATGCCGGAATGTCGAAACTGCCTTGTTGCGAACCTTGATCCATACCGCAACATTTCAGGGCGTCCAGATGACCGCTACGCGGACTTTGCTGCCGTCCGTTGTCCAAACGAGAAAGTCCGTATTGGGGTAGGCCCTTGACTTCACAAGACGCTGATCCTTGATCCGATCCAACATGGTGCATGCGCACAAAAAAAGGGAGCGCGAACGCTCCCTGTTTAGTTTCGCCGTTCAAGCTCAATATGTTAACCGCCCGGTACTTTTTTGCCTGCGGCCTGAACGTCGTCAGAGGCGAACGCATCCGCCCCGTGCCCCAAGAGTTTTCATCGAAAACTCTTGGAATGAAACACAGGAAAAACCCGTTTTCCCGAAGCCTCATTCCGTTGGGTCTCAAGATGGGGCTAAGCGCCCCACCCTGTCTTCGGCGGGGACCAGCCCGAAGGAACCGGCCCCCTCACGCCCCATTGCCGGGACGCGTAACCTTTAGCTACACCCGGACGTCGCGCCGCAAGTGTTGCACTTCATGCAGGTGCCGTTGCGCACCAATGTGTAGTTACCACATTCGCCGCAGGCTTCGCCTTCATAGCCCTGCATCTTGGCCTTGGTGCGCGCATCCATCGACACGGCCCCTGTTGACATCGCCGAGGTTGAAGTGCTGCTGACAGACATGCCGCCATTCACAGCCACTTCGGGCACCAAAGTCTGCAAGGTGACTTCTGGATCGCTCATGGCGCCATCAGCGTCCATGCCGCCCTGCAACACCACCAAATCCTGTGGCATACGCTTGCGCAGATACCCTGAAGAGCTGATTTGTTTCAGAACTTCCAGTGACTTAGATGCCGCTGTATCGCTTAGCTCAGACACGTTAGTGATGCCTTCTTCGATGCCCTGCCCGATGCTGTCGAACGTCTCGCCCTCTGGTTTGACGTGGGCCAGATCGGTGCGATCCAGATAGCTAACCGCCAATTCGCGGAACACATAGTCAAGGATCGATGTGGCATTCTTGATGCTGTCGTTGCCTTGCACCATGCCTGCGGGTTCGAACTTGGTGAAGGTGAAGGCGTCGACGAACTCCTCCAGCGGTACACCGTATTGCAGGCCAACCGACACGGCGATGGCAAAGTTGTTCATCATGGCGCGGAATCCCGCACCTTCCTTGTGCATGTCGATAAAGATCTCGCCCAAATTGCCGTCTTCGTATTCGCCGGTGCGCAGGTACACTTTGTGCCCGCCAACGATGGCTTTTTGGGTGTAGCCCTTGCGGCGCTGAGGCATCTTTTCACGGTGCGACTTGACGATCTCTTTGACCACGATCTTTTCGACGATCTTTTCGGCCAAAACGACGGCTTTTTCCTGCGGCGAACCGCTTTCCAACGTCTCTTGTGCGTCGTCGTCATCTTCGACCAAGGATGCAGCCAATGGTTGCGACAGTTTGGAGCCGTCACGATACAGCGCGTTGGCTTTCACACCCAACGACCAGCTGAGTTCATAGGCCTTTTGGCAGTCTTCGATCGTTGCATCGTTCTGCATGTTGATCGTTTTGCTGATCGCACCCGAGATAAACGACTGGGCCGCGGCCATCATATAGATGTGGCTATCAACGCTGAGGTAACGCGTGCCCTTCTTGCCGCAGGCATTGGCGCAGTCAAAGATGTGGTAGTGGCTTTCTTTCAGGTGCGGTGCACCTTCCAGCGTCATCGTCCCGCACACGTGGTCGTTGGCGGCATCGATGTCAGCCTTGGAAAAACCAAGCGATTTCAACAAGTCAAAGCTGGGGTCATTCAGCTTTTCTTGTGGGATGCCCAGAACGCCTGTGCAGAACTCCTCGCCCAGTGTCCACTGGTTGAACACGAACCGGATATCAAAGGCGCTGCCAAGGGCGGCGTCCACTTTGGCCAATTCGTTCGGGCCAAAACCGTGACCCGACAGAGACGTGTGGTTGATGGCCGGGCAATTGCCCATAGAGCCATGGCCGACGGCGTAGGATACGATTTCTTCGATCTGCGCCGAACCGTAGCCAAGGTTTTCAAGGGCTGCCGGCACCGAACGGTTGATGATCTTGAAGTAACCACCGCCCGCAAGTTTCTTGAACTTGACCAAAGCAAAGTCAGGTTCGATCCCTGTGGTGTCGCAATCCATAACCAGACCAATGGTGCCGGTGGGCGCAATGACAGAGGTTTGCGCGTTACGGTAACCGTGCTTTTCGCCCAGCTTCAACGCCTCGTCCCATGTGGACATGGCCATATCGACCAGCCGCGCATCTGGGCAACTGGCGTGATCCAAAGCGACAGGTTTCACTGCCAGCTGTTCGTAGCCTTCGGTCGATCCATAGGCCGCTGTGCGGTGGTTGCGCATGACGCGCAGCATGTGGTCTGCGTTCTTTTTGTAGCCGGGGAATGGTCCCAACTCGCCCGCCATCTCGGCAGATGTTGCATAAGCAACGCCCGTCATAATTGCTGTCAACGCACCACACAAAGCGCGACCTTCGTCGCTGTCATACCCGTAGCCCATGTTCATCAAGAGCCCACCAATGTTGGCGTACCCCAAACCCAAAGTACGGAAATCATAAGAACGTTGTGCGATTTCTTTAGACGGGAACTGCGCCATCATCACGCTGATTTCCAGTGTCACAGTCCACAGACGCGAGGCGTGCATGTAGTCTTCGACTTGGAACACACCGTCCTTAAGGAATGTCAGCAGGTTCATCGACGCAAGGTTACAGGCCGTGTCGTCAAGGAACATGTATTCCGAACACGGGTTTGACCCACGGATCGCGCCATCTTCGGGGCATGTGTGCCAGTCGTTGACGGTGTCGTGGTATTGGATGCCCGGATCGGCGCAAGCCCACGCGGCGTGGCCGACTTGGGCCCACAGATCGCGCGCCTTGACGGTCTTTTCGACCTTTCCGGTGACGCGGCTGATCAGTTCCCAATCGGCGTCTTTTTCGACGGCTGTCAGGAAGGCGTTGGTGACGCGGATCGAGTTGTTAGAGTTCTGACCCGAGACGGAACTGTATGCTTCGGAATCCCAATCGGTGTCGTATGTCGGAAATTCGATGGACGTGTGCCCTTGGCGGGCATAATCCAGCACGCGCTTGACGTATGTCTCGGGGATGGCAACGCGCTTGGCGGCTTTAACGGCATCCTTCAACGCGTTGTTTTTCTTTGGGTCGTAGGCGTCTTCTTCGGCGCCATCCCAGGCTTTGATCGCAGCGAACAGGCCGTTCAGCTTTTCTTCGTGCATCTTGGAACCAGCGACGATCGACGCTACTTTTTGCTCTTCGATGACCTTCCAGTTGATGAAATCTTCGATATCGGGGTGGTCCGCGTCGACGATCACCATCTTAGCGGCGCGGCGTGTGGTGCCACCCGATTTGATCGCACCCGCTGCGCGGTCACCAATCTTCAAGAACCCCATTAGGCCCGAAGATTTGCCGCCACCGGACAGGTTTTCGCCCTCACCGCGCAAGGATGAGAAATTTGTGCCCGTGCCGGAGCCATATTTGAACAGACGCGCTTCGCGCACCCACAAATCCATGATGCCACCATCGTTCACCAAGTCATCAGAAACCGACTGGATAAAGCAGGCATGCGGTTGGGGGTGTTCGTAAGACGATTTGGATTTGGTCAGCTTACCGGTCTTGTAGTCAACATAGTGGTGGCCTTGAGCTGGGCCGTCGATACCGTACGCCCAGTGCAAACCGGTATTGAACCACTGAGGGCTATTGGGGGCCGCGCGCTGCGTCGCCAACATGTGGCGCATTTCATCAAAGTAGGCTTTGGCGTCTTCTTCAGTGGTAAAGTATCCACCCTTCCAGCCCCAGTACGCCCAAGCGCCAGCCAGACGGTCAAAAACCTGCTTTGAGGACGTCTCTCCGCCCATTTCCGCGCCTTCGGCCGCTTCAGAGCGCCACAGGAACTCTGGAACACCCTCTTCTTTTACTTTTTGCAGCTTGGACGGCACGCCCGCTTTGCGGAAGTACTTTTGCGCGATGACGTCGCTGGCCACTTGGCTCCATTTCTCTGGAACTTCGACATCGTCAAGACGGAACACGATTGTGCCATCAGGATTGCGAATTTCGGATACCGTGGTCACGAAATTTAGGTCCGCATATGCGTCCTGTCCGGTCTTAGTGAACTGTCTTTCAATTTTCATCGCGCTGCCTCGTTGTTCAGCATTTGATTTATTCAGGCTTTCCCGACGTTGCGGGGGCCCAAGCGGCGTGCCAGCACAAGAGAATTCGAACCCAATGCGCGCAGCGATACACCACGCACAACATTGAAATGGCCCGAACAACCGGACATGATTGTTGAATTTCTTCCCCTTGTACTTGGACGCTCACCCCTTAGCGTTAACCACTACATATTGTGGTGAGCGACCTAGCCCGCACAATCTGGCGTATCTAACCCACGTCCGTCAACGAAATTTTAAACTTTTTTTTACAACTTTTGGCTTGACCAACCTCCACGGGATTAGCCGCGACACCGAAGAGTGATTCAATCGGTTAACGCGCGTCTTGCTTCGCCAAAAAGCGTCCCAAGGGCCCATCGCGATTTTGTTACTGTTCGGGCTAACTTAGCCATATCAACGGAAGTTTCACGTTAAGTTATCCACAGGTCACGTGCTCGATGTAAGAAAGGTTTTGCTGTGTTGCCCAAAGTATGGTCCTTTGGCAGCAATCCCAACAAGAGGCAGCAAATGCGACCCTTTTTTATCGCCCTTCTGGCTGGTCTTGGCGCCTGCGCACCACAATATGTAGAGACAGTTGCCACCACAGACCAAGATATACCCGTCCGACGTGCCGTATTTGCCGAGACTCCGACAACGCTGGATGAAGCGTTTCGCTCATCTTGCGACTCACCTGGTGATGTTTTGCGTCAGGTATCGCGCAAGGTTGTGCAGTGTCGTATCCTGCCACCGCCGGATTTGGCGGCCTTTTTAGTGCTACAATATGATGGCGCTCTCGAAGCTCCGACCTTGGTGGTGCAGAAAGAAACGGATCAGGTTGTTGACGACTTTGTGGTCGAACTTTCCTATTTTGCAGAGGTTGTTCAGAAATCTGGTAACCCGCGCCGCATCTACTTTGTACAGCGCAATCTGGATTCGTTGATGGACGATCTTCTGGCGACCACTGGTGGCGTCGCGCGCAACACGAACTAGACGTTCTGAAATGTGCGGAATGCGAAGGTTCCCTCCGTTGCGTCCCGGCGATCAGCATCGTTCATCCGCGCGCGTCTTGCCCACCTTGAACAAACCACACTGGTGGATCACCGATCGACCATGGCGTATACTTTGTCATGACGTGCGATAACGCCTCGCCTTGCAAGAACCGATCCAGCCAGGCAATCAAGTCAGGCCAATCTTGAGCGTCAAACCACTCTCGATCAATGTTTGCGAACTGACGCACAAACGGCAGGATCGCGAGATCGGCAATGGTTGTGTTTTTGCCAAACAGAAACGTCTGCTTTTTCAGTGTCTTGTCGAGTTGCATCAGAAATGCGGCGGCCTTGCTGCGTTCAGCCGCTGTATCGACATCTGGAAATCGGGACGCATATTTTGTGTGATCCAATGCGGATTTGAACGGGCCATCATTTGTGTCAATCAGATCCCACCCGTCCTTTGGCATGTCCAAAAGTTGGTGTGGGTCGCTTTGTTCAAGCGCCCAGATCATGATGTCTTTGCTTTCATCCACCACCCGCCCCTCCAGCTGAAGCGCAGGCACTGTGGCAGAGGGTGATGTTTCAAGGAACGCTTGTGGCTTGTCGCGTAGCAAAATTTCGCGCAGCTCAACTTTGACACCCGCACTGGCAACCGCAAGCCTTGCCCGCATGGCATAGGGGCATCGACGAAATGTCCAAAGGATCGGAGGCTGAGACATAGTAGGCCTATCTCGCTACAAAATGGGCTGTTCCTATTGGAACGTGCATTCCCGCAACATTCAACGCATTTAAAGTATCCGAAGCCATCATCGACATCACTCGACGGCTACGATCTGGTGGACTTCAATCACATTGCCTTCTGGATCGTAGAAAAACACCTGATGCCATCCCTGCACGGCATCGCTGCCCCAATCTGAGTATGGCACGCCTTGGGTGTCTAAATGGGCCATGAACGCAACAATATCATCTGTTCGATAGGCAATATGACCACGTTCAAGCGGGTTCACGACTTGACCAGATCGAAAAGAATTCAGGACATCGCGCGGCGTAAGATGCATCTGTATGTCGCCATCCGTCACAAAAGAGACATCCCCCACCAAACCCTTGTCAGTGTTCAAAGGGGGCAATTCTGCTGGGTCTTCGTCCCCTAGCGAAAGAACCTCGCGGTAAAAGCGGTCCATCTCGGCGACATTGCTCGAGCATAGATTTATGTGGTGCAACTTGAGTTTCATATCAGCAGCGTGACCCAGACTGCTAAAGCACGCAAGCGCGTATGTGATGCTGTGGCTCGGCCTGTTGCTGGACAAAAAAGTCCATTTACGCGCGCCTACAATCTGTTGCGCTGCATGCTGGGTTTTAGCAGCGTGCGTTCGAGTTTGTTCGCAAAAGGCGAATGGCGGCTATGCGGACAAAGCGGACCCCCATTCGAAAAAAAGTGAAGGTCCGCTTTTATTTTAC
>CAZJAW010000132.1:1393-6647 GCA_964544035.1 uncultured Rhodobacterales bacterium | reverse complement strand
ACGCTTTTGCGTGCCGGTCCTGACACGCGCATTTGCGCCCGTCACATCGCCCGCGGGGTCGGTATCAACCTCGGCCGCAATGGCGGACGCAATCTGTGACATGGTGACGTCATTGGCGATCAATTGCAGCGATGGCACTTCGATCAGCGTTTGCGGGGCGGCGATTCCGCGAATAGTGGTGCGCGTAACACCTTCGGCGAACAGACGGGTGACAAGTTCATCGGCAAACAGGCCCAATTGCTGCGTGCTCACGGGGCCGGTGATGACAACATCTGTGACCCGATCTCGCCACGCACCACGCCGCACGCTTGGTTCATCAGCGTCCTCGGGCAGCGTGTTCACTGAATCGACGGCTGTTTGAACGTCATCCGCAGCGCGGCCCATATCCCAACCGGGGTCAAAACTCAGCACGATGCTTCCAGACCCTTCACGGGAAACTGCAGAGGAGGATTCGACACCCTCAACCGCCAAAAGCCCAGGCTCCAACACTTGAACAATGGCGGCGTCTACATCCTCGGCGCCCGCCCCGTCCCAGCTCACCGAGACAGTGACGTTATCGACGATCACATCCGGAAAGAACTGCGCCCGCATGTTGGGAATAGCCGCAGCACCTGCAACGACCATGATCAGCAACAACAAATTTGCAATGGTGCGGTGACGCACAAAGTAGCTCAGCAAACCGCCTGCCACTGCCGGAATTGCACGTACCATGCCCTAGCCTCCCATCCGGCTCTCGATGCGCTCAACCATCTGAGCAGGCACTTCCGGTTCTCCAAGTTGCGACAACACGCGGGCTTTGGCCTCTGCAGGCATACGTTGATTGCCTTCGACAAAGGCGATCAGGCGTGCACGACGTTCCGAGGTCAGCTCAAGCATCTCAGGCCCTTGCGGGGCAGCACCCGGTTCTTGCGGGCGCAGAACGCGCACGGAAATGCCGGGGCCAAGAAGGGGCGAGCGTGCCTCGACCACCTCACGGCCAGCGATTTCAGGGCTGCGCACCAGCACATCGTCGCCCTCGCGGTGCAGCACACGCACATCAAGCGACTCAAGGCGACTGTCCCCGCCAAGCACCAGCACTGTATTGTTTCCGTCCACTGCCGAGGCAGGCAGGCGCACAACATTGTCCAATGGCGGTTCTTGCACTGTAACAGTCACAAAATCCCCCGGTTTGAATCCGCGCGCTGCTTCCAATCGGGCAAAAATCAAACGTCCGGTCTGTGCCTCACCCGACCCAGCGCTGGTACGGTTGATGATCCCTGTCGCGTGCAAATCCACACCCGACACATCAAGGGTCGCAGTCACAGGGGCTGGCATCACACCACCGTCCGCATCCAGCAGGCGGGTGAACTGCGCCGTCGAAACGCGAAACGCCACTTCCAAAGCTTCTGCGTCAATCAACACAGCCAGCTTTTCGTTTTCCGAGGCCAAGCGTCCCGCAACCACATCCGTTTCGCTGAGTGTTCCGTCAAATGGCGCCATCAGCGTTGTGTCATCCAGCGCACGCTGCGCTTCGGCAAGCGCAATGTTGGCGCGCGCCATCCGGGTTTGGGCCTGATCAATGCGAGCCTCTGCGACCGCAACAGACTGGCGACGCGCCAAAACCGCCTGACGCGCAGAGGCTGCCGCGAGGGCAGCGACTTCAACAGCCGCTGCAGTTCCGACACCGCGGTCAGCCAAATCGACTTGCCGTTCATAAGCAAGCTGTTGCAAATCCGCCTGATCCTGCGAGGCGACTTCTTCGTCACGCGACAGGGTAAGGCTACGTTCGGCGTCGCGCACTTCGGCTTCGGCGTCCAACAAATCCGCCTGCGCGCGATCTAATGCCGATTGCGCATCCGCTGTATCCATACGGATCAAAACCTGCCCGGCCGTGACTTCGCCACCGTCCTCGAATCCTTCGGCCAATTCTATGATCCGCCCCGACGCAGGCGAGCGTAGCTCAAGACGGCGACGGCTCTCCACTTCACCAAAGCTCTCAAGCACGGGGTTTTCTGTGCCGGGTTCAGCCCGCACAACGCTGACAGCAAAGACACGCTCGCGCACAGGCGGTGACTTACTTTCCTGCGCAAGCCGTTCCTGCACAGCACCGCCCACAAGCTGCCCGGCATAGGCCAGCAATCCAAGGCTTAGCGCGGCCAGCACCAGACCGATTATACTTTGTCTAATGAATCGCATGTTTCACGCTTTTGACCGATCTGCATTGTCTAATAATTAAATAGGACGTCTTGTGCCTTTACCAAGGAACAATGCTGTTACGAAGGCCCAGCTCATTTCCGTCGCTGATTTTCATCCAAACGCGGTAAAATTTCTACAAAGTTGCAGGGGCGATGCCTAAAATCGAGCTGACGGCCCAAAATTTCATCCCACGCATCCTTGCACGCGCCCGGACTGCCGGGCAGCGCAAACAGGTACGTGCCGTTGCGCACACCCCCTGTCGCGCGGCTTTGTACAGCGCTGGTTCCGATCTTTTGCATCGACACGATGGTGAACACCGTGCCAAAGGCGTCGATCTCTTTTTCGTAGACATCACGGTGCGCCTCAACTGTGACATCACGCCCGGTCAGGCCCGTCCCACCCGTAGAAATGATCACGTCAATTGCAGGGTCGTCGCACCACACGCGCAATTGATCCGCAATCTCGGCGCGTTCGTCGCGCGAGATTTTGCGGTCAGCCAATACATGGCCTGCCTTTGCAATCCGGTCCACCAGCACATCGCCTGACCGGTCTTGCTCCACACTGCGCGTGTCGCTCACGGTCAGCACAGCAATGCGAATGGCAATAAATTCAAGGCTTTCGTCGATACGGCTCATGTGCGCTCCAATACAGCAAGGCGGATGGCGAGGGCAGCGAAAACGCTTGCGGTGATCCAGTCAAGAACGCGGCTGCCCTGCGCCAACCGCCGCCCCGCACCACTGGCAAAAACGCCGACGGCGCCGTTGATGATAAAACCTCCAAGACTCAACACTGCGCCAAAAATCAGAAATTGACCCAATACCGATCCTGCCTCGGGCACAACGAATTGAGGCACAAACGCCAGCACAAACAAGATTACCTTGGGGTTGGATAAGTTCACAATCAGGCCTGCCCGAAAGGCACGGCGCGGGCTTTTTGCAGGTACATCGCTTGCCTGCCCAGACTGGCGCAACGTCTGCACAGCCAACCAAATCAGGTAGGCCACACCGACCCAGCGGATCACTTCAAAGGCGATGGGCACAGTCGCAATCAAAGCCCCAAGGCCCAATCCAGCCAATCCTGCATGGATAAACGCGCCCATCGCAATGCCTCCGCTCGCCGCAATTGCCGCCTGCGGTCCCGACCGCAACCCTTGCCCCAGACAGAACATCATATCCGCCCCTGGCGTAAAGTTCAGCGCCAACCCAGCCGGAACAAAGGCCAATAACATAAGTGGATCAACCATCTGCAAGCCGCGCTTTCAAAGACAACAAGTCCGCCCAAGCATCACGCTTGGCCAGCGGCGTACGCATCAACTGCTCTGGATGCAACATCGGCAATGCAGGCTTGCCCGCCACCTCTGTCCACTCACCGCGCAACCGCGTGATGCCGCGTTTGCCAAGCAATGCCTGACAGGATTGATTGCCCATCAGCACCAGCACATCTGGCTGCGCCAGCGCGATATGACGATGCAAAAAGGGCAACATCATTGCGATTTCCTCAGGCTTTGGATCGCGATCTTGCGGTGTGCGCCACGGAAGAACACTTGATGTATAAATTGAAGAATCGCGGCTAAGATCAATTGCAGAAAGCATTTTGTCTAACAGTTGCCCCGCGCGACCGGCAAAGGGGCGCCCCTCGCGGTCTTCCTGTCGCGTTGGCGTCTCCGTCACAATCATCACGCGCGCGCCGGGCATCCCATCCGAGAAAACCAAATTGCGGGCACCCAGCTTCAAATCACAATGATCAAATGCCTCCAATGCCCTCTTCAATCCTTCAAGGTCTTGCGCCGCTTCTGCGGCAGCCCGCGCAATAGCAACCGGATCAATCTCTTTTACTGGCGGTGCGACACCAACAGGCGCTGCTGCCTTGGCTGCCGGCTTTGCAACAGCCGCAGGCACGTCGTACCGATCCACTGGCGCATCCGCGATGCTCTCATCTGCGCCCAGTTCGATCTGCCAAGCCAATGCCGCCAAGGCGTTATGATAGTCTACCGATTCCATACACCGACTCTACGCCCAGAGACGCAGAACCGGAATGCCCCTTCATTGTTCAAAAAAATACTCAAAACCCAACGCTTGCCGCCCACGCACACCCAAGCCTATAACGCGGGCAGCAGCGACAGGGGCAAATATGACCTTCACCCACCGCCACCTTCTGGGCATCGAACACCTTCGCCCCGAAGAAATCGTTACACTTCTTGATCTGGCCCAAGATTATGTGGCGCTCAATCGTGCCGCCGAAAAGCACGGCGATGCGCTGACCGGTCTTACTCAGATCAATATGTTCTTTGAAAATTCCACCCGAACACAGGCGAGTTTCGAACTGGCAGGCAAACGGCTAGGTGCGGATGTGATGAACATGGCCATGCAGGCCTCATCCATCACCAAGGGCGAAACGTTGATTGATACCGCGATGACACTGAACGCGATGCACCCTGATCTGCTCGTGGTGCGCCATCCGCATTCCGGCGCCGTCGATCTGCTTGCACAAAAGGTCAACTGTGCCGTTCTGAATGCCGGGGACGGACGCCACGAACACCCGACGCAAGCCCTGCTTGACGCACTTACGATCCGGCGGGCCAAAGGACGGCTGCACAGACTGAACATCGCGATTTGCGGCGACATCGCGCACAGCCGTGTGGCACGTTCCAACATCATCCTATTGGGCAAAATGGAAAACCGCATTCGCCTGATCGCGCCCCCGACCCTCATGCCGTCGGGCATCGCTGAATTTGGCTGCGAAGTGTTTGACGATATGGAACAGGGCCTGCAAGACGTCGACGTTGTGATGATGTTGCGCTTGCAAAAAGAACGCATGGATGGCGGTTTTATCCCCAGCGAAAGGGAATATTACCACCGTTTTGGGTTGGATGCCGAAAAACTATCCCACGCCAAGCCCGACGCCATTGTCATGCACCCCGGCCCCATGAACCGAGGTGTGGAAATCGACGGTACATTGGCGGATGACATCAATCGAAGCGTCATCCAAGACCAAGTCGAAATGGGCGTCGCCGTGCGTATGGCTGCGATGGACCTACTGGCGCGCAATCTACGCGACACAAGAGGTGCAGCATGAGCGA
>CAZJAW010000132.1:0-1293 GCA_964544035.1 uncultured Rhodobacterales bacterium | reverse complement strand
CTCTCCGTCACCCTGCTTGCCCTGCCCGGCGCAATCCTGTTCGGGCTGTTTTACATGTGGGTGTTTGGAGAACTCGACATCTGGACCCGCAACCGAAAAACAAAATGGCATTTGACCGACCGCTCCATTCACCTCGTGCCGGACGACGACCTGCCCTCGCGCCTGCCATTGGCCGAAATCAAACGCATCAATCGCTTTCCGCTTTGGTCACTGGTTATTCGTTTCAACGCAGGCACAGCCATCACCTTGCCCATACCTCCTAATCCCAAAGCTCTGCGTGAACGCATCTTGCAGGCACGCGCCAATACATTGCCCGAGGGCACGACATGAACAACGAAAAAGACCCCTGGGCCGGCCTGTTGGACGCAGATGAGAAGATTTTATGGCAAGGAGCGCCCGAATACCGCGTTCGCATTGAATGGGATTCTCCGTTGCACCCATTCTTCTTCCTGTTCTTCACCGGGTTTTCAATATTCTGGATGGTCATGGCTTCCAGTGCACCCGGCCCATTCTGGATGTTCGGATTGCTCTTTTTTGGAGTCGGTTTTTATAATCTGGTGCTGGTTCACTTCTGGAAAGCCTACGTCCGCAAGAACACTCATTACACGCTGACAAATAAACGTGCCTTCCTAGCGAAGACTTTGCCATTCAAAGGACGGTCGCTAGAAAGCTACCCCATCCGGCCCGAGACCCCGCTCAACCTCATCGAAGGATCTTTGAGCACCATTCATTTCGCCAGCAAAACAAGCACCGTGACCGTAAATGACAATGTCACTCAAACCCCAATTGGCTTTGAAGACATTGCCAATGGGCGCGAGGTTTATCAGAAACTTCGCCAGATTCAGCAGGCAGTTCAATGAGCACCCCCCTTGATGTCAAAGCCCATGAAGCCGGTGTCATCCGCGTCTTTGCTTTGTCCATGACAGAGGCGGAAGCCATTGCGCTCAAAGACGACGCAAACGCCATTTCCGCCGCCCTCGGAACAGACGTAGACTCCGAACATGTCGAAATCTTCCCGATCTCCGATCTCGAAGGCATCGGCATCACCGGCTACCTAACCGAAGGCAACGGCGTCCCCCCCGAAGACCTTGCGCCCGACCGCACCAAACTCGACCGCTTAGGCGGCTGGGTAATGATCGTCTTTTCGCGCGCCTTTCAGGACCGCGCCGCGACCCTGTCGCTGATCCCCGCACTCACTCTGATTGGCACATACGGCATGCCCTCCACCGACTGGCGCACAACGGAGACCATCGCGTCAGACGCTGCCAAACCTTTCACCGCCCCGCCTACTAC
>CAZJAW010000131.1:0-6692 GCA_964544035.1 uncultured Rhodobacterales bacterium | reverse complement strand
GCGCAGGCGTTTCTGATCATCCAGTGTGTTGATGTCGCGTCGTACCGTCGCCTCGGATGCGCCAGTCAAGGCACATAGGTCGACCACAGTCACAAGTGATCGATCTTGTACGGCAGACAGTATGACTCTGTGGCGATCTTTTTCGTGCATGATTGTCCCCATGGATGTGTTGAGCGTGGGGTGAGTCGCGACATTATGTCAATCATTAATTATCATGTTCAGTCACTCTGCGCTGCAGCATGATTGTTTGTGATTGAAACTGATTGACTTGCGACAACCTCACGGCCACGGTGGGTTCGAAATGACCGCCTCGTGCGCTCGTTACCGGAGAAAGACATGACCGCATCCCCAAGCCAGCAACGCCTTGAAAACAAATGGGATGAAGCGCTTGCCGGCAAAATGAGCGAGCCTGAAAAGCTGCTGTATCGCTCGAACCTTTTGGGGTCGGACAAGAGAATCACAAACTATGGTGGTGGAAATACGTCAGCCAAAGTCATGCAGGATGATCCGCTGACGAGTCAGGCGGTCGAGGTGCTTTGGGTCAAAGGGTCCGGTGGCGATGTGGGCTCAATCAAGATGGATGGGTTTTCGACGCTTTACATGGATAAGCTGAATGCATTGCGTGGTCTTTATCGGGGGCTTGAGTTTGAAGACGAGATGGTCGGATATTTGCCCCATTGTACGTTCAACCTGAACCCGCGGGCGGCCTCGATTGACACACCGTTGCACGCTTATGTGCCTGCCAAACACGTCGATCACATGCATCCTGATGCGATCATTGCGATTGCAGCGGCCAAGGACAGCAAGGCGCTGACGCAGCAGATTTTTGGTGACACGATTGGCTGGTTGCCATGGAAAAGGCCGGGCTTTGAACTGGGCCTTTGGTTGTCGGATTTCTGTGCGCAGAACCCCGATGCTAAGGGTGTCATTTTGGAAAGCCATGGGCTGTTTACATGGGCGGATGATGCGCAGGAGTGCTATGAACTGTCGCTCGAGGTCATCCAAACGGCGATGGATTGGTTTGCAAAGGCTACCAAAGGCAAGGATGCATTCGGCGGCGTGTTACATCAAAGCCTTGATGCCAAAGCCCGTCGCGCTGCCGCTACGCGCCTTATGCCTGCGATCCGTGGGATGGTGTCTGAACGTCAGCACATGGTTGGTCATTTCACTGACAGTGACGCGGTGCTTGAGTTTGTAAATGCGCGCGATATGCCCCGGCTGGCAGCGCTTGGGACGTCGTGCCCGGACCATTTCTTGCGCACCAAAATCTGCCCACTGGTGGTGGATTTCAATCCAAAGACACCGGATATTGACGCGACCCTTGCTGGGTTGTCGGATGCAGTCGCGGCCTACCGCGAGAATTACAAATCCTATTACGCGCGCTGCAAGCGAGACGATAGCCCCGCCATTCGTGACCCCAACGCAGTGGTCTATCTGATCCCCGGTGTGGGCATGATCACCTTTGCCAAAGACAAGGCGACTGCCCGCATCTCGGGCGAATTTTACGTCAACGCGATCAACGTTATGCGCGGTGCAGATGCGGTTTCCGAGTACCGAGGACTGCCCGAACAAGAAGCGTTCGACATCGAATACTGGTTGCTGGAAGAAGCGAAGCTGCAACGCATGCCCGCCCCAAAGTCTATGGCAGGCCGCGTGGCGCTCGTGACTGGAGGGGCAGGGGGCATTGGCGCAGCCACGGCTGAGCGTTATTTGCGCGAAGGCGCATGCGTGATGCTTGCCGACATTGATAATACCGCATTGGCTGAAACGGTTGCGACTCTGAGCGCGCGTTTTTCGGCGGATGTGATACGCACCATATCCATGAACGTGACTGACGAAAGTGCTGTTGCTGCGGCCTATGATGAAATCGCAATTGAATACGGCGGCATTGATGTCCTTGTTTCGAACGCCGGTATTGCCAGTTCGGCACCTGTCGAAGAAACCACGCTCGCGTTGTGGAACAAGAACATGTCGATCTTGTCCACGGGCTATTTCCTTGTCAGCCGCGAAGCGTTCAAGCTGTTTCGCGTGCAGGACATAGGCGGGGCTGTGGTCTTTGTCGCCTCAAAAAACGGGCTGGCCGCGTCGCCGAATGCCTCGGCCTATTGCACCGCCAAAGCCTCGGAAATTCATCTGGCGCGGTGCCTTGCATTGGAGGGTGCGCCTATGGGCGTGCGCGTCAACGTGGTAAACCCCGATGCGGTGCTGAAAGGCAGCAAAATCTGGCAAGGCGAGTGGCTTGAACAACGTGCCGATACCTATGGCACCGACAAAGATGGACTAGAGCAAATGTACCGCGAACGCTCGATGCTCAAACGTTCGGTCTTGCCTGAAGACATTGCCGAGGCCGCCTATTTTCTTGCCTCGGACCTTTCGGCCAAGTCTACGGGCAACATCATCAACGTCGATGCAGGCAACGTGCAGGCGTTTACGCGATAAAGGTCCAGACCCATGATCCAATCTGACATCATTTCCGCTTCAAATGAGGCCCGTGCCGAAACGCTCGCTGCTGATTACAGTGCGCTCGGAGAGTATCTGGACCGGCGGGGTATCGATATTCATGCGATCAAGGCAAAGGTCGCATCCTACGGTGTTGCTGTGCCCAGTTGGGGCGTCGGCACGGGCGGCACTCGCTTTGCCCGTTTTCCCGGACCGGGCGAACCACGCGACATTTTTGACAAGTTAGATGATTGCGGCGTGATCCAGCAGCTTACCCGCGCGACCCCATCCGTATCGCTGCACATCCCTTGGGACGCACAGCCCGCCGCTGATCTGAACAGTAAGGCCGAAGACGTCGGACTAACGTTTGATGCGATGAACTCTAACACATTCCAGGATCAGCCCGGACAGGTGCACAGTTACAAATTCGGCTCGCTTTCGCATACTGATGCGGCAACACGCCAGCAGGCGGTAGATCACAACCTTGCCTGTATCGAATTGGGCCAGCAGATCGGGTCCAAAGCACTGACCATCTGGATTGGCGACGGGTCCAACTTTCCGGGGCAGACCAACTTTACCCAACAGTTTGACCGCTATCTAGACGCCGCCGCCCAAATCTATGCCAAGTTGCCTGAGGATTGGACGCTGCTTAGCGAACACAAGATGTACGAGCCTGCGTTTTACTCCACGGTGGTGCAGGACTGGGGCACCAACCTGTTGATTGCACAACAGTTGGGGGACAAGGCCAAGTGCCTCGTTGATTTGGGTCATCATGCGCCCAACGTGAACATCGAAATGATCGTGGCACGCCTGACGCAGTTTGGTAAACTCGGCGGTTTTCATTTCAACGATAGCAAGTACGGTGATGATGATCTTGATACAGGGAGCATCGATCCCTATCGCCTGTTTCTTGTTTTCAACGAGCTGGTCGAGGCCGAGGCGAACCCCGATTTCAACCCTATGCACATGCTTGACCAAAGCCACAACGTTACCGATCCCATCGAAAGCCTGATGGTGTCGGCGATGGAGGTGCAACGCGCCTATGCCCAAGCGCTGTTGGTCGATCGCGCAGCCCTCAAGGGGTTCCAAAATGACAACGATGCGCTGATGGCGACGACAACGCTCAAGCAAGGCTTTCGTACTGATGTCGAACCCATCCTTGCCATGGCGCGACTCGAAGACGGCGGTGCAATTGACCCCATCGCGGCGTACCGCGCCTCGGGGTATCGCGCGCAGGTGGCGCAAGTGCGTCCGGCGGTCAGCGGAGCGGGCGGCGGTATTGTTTAGGGAACGCACGGTAGTGGCCGCCCTTTTTCGCTGATTTACCCAAATTGTAGAAGAACAGTAGGAGACACGTTATGGCCAAGTGGGAAACCCAAACCTGCAACGGCACGCCGCATTGCCGACATGAAAACGGCTTTGCCGAGTTTGACGGCAAATTCTACTTATTTGGTGGTCGACGCATTCAGCCAGTCGATGTCTTTGATCCAGAAACGCGGACGTGGACACATGCCGCACCACCGCCGATGGAAATCCACCACTTTCAGCCAGTGCGCGTGGGCGATGCTTTGTGGATGCTTGGCACCATGACAGGCGCGTTCCCGCGCGAAACACCGCTCGCGAACGTCTATATCTACACGCCCGCCACCGACAGTTGGAGCGAGGGGCCGACCATTCCCAAAGAACGCCGGCGCGGTGCGTCGGGGTGTGTCATGCACAGCGATGGCTGGATATACGTGGTGGGTGGCATCGTGGACGGGCATCACGCAGACACGCAATGCTGGTTTGACCGGATCAATCCGCAGACCGGAGAATGGCAAATCCTACCCGACGCCCCGAACAAACGTGACCACGCCCCGGCGGCGATTGTGGACGATAAGTTGTATTTCTTCGGCGGGCGCGAAACGGGGCGGCACAATGGAACCGACTACAACGCATTGTTTTTTGCAACTATCGGGGATGTCGATGTTTACGATTTCACCACGGGTACGTGGTCCATCCACGTCGAGCGCTTGCCGATAGAAACAGCAGCAGGCGGTGTCGGGGTCTTGGGGTCAAAAATTCACTACGTTGGCGGCGAGGCCGGACGGATGGAAGCCTTTACCGAAATGCAGATTTTTGACACGCAACAAGGGCGCTGGTCGATGGGTCCGTCCCTAAACCGTGCGCGCCATGGCACCAATTGCTGCGTTTATGATCACAAGCTATGGATCGCGGCGGGCAGCGGAGCGCGCGGGGGCGAGCCAGAACTGACCAGCATCGAGTGCATCGAAATCAACTGAACGCGCAAGCGACCACCAACTTTTGAGGCCCTTGTGCTTCACATCGCCAACAGTATCGCAGAAGGTGGCAGTTGAATGCCCTGACAGGGCTTTTCAATTGCAAGGGTGAGCCGGCTCATGGATCAAAACACGATTGACGGGTTGCGCACCCAAGTGATCGCCCCGCGTGGTCATCTGATTGATGGCGCGTTGGTTCCAGCTTCGGACGGCGGTGTGATGGATGTTTTGTCTCCGCTTGACGGTCAGGTCTTGACCCAAGTGGCCAAAGGCACGGCTGCGGATATGGACTCGGCCATTGCCTCTGCCCGCGCAGCATTTGAGGATAAGCGTTGGGCAGGGCAGCCTCCTGCCGCCCGCAAGAAGGTCATGTTAAAATGGGCCGACCTGATCGAGGCCAACGCGTTGGAACTGGCCGTTCTGGGTGTGCGCGACAATGGGACTGAAATCAGCATGGCGCTGAAGGCTGAACCGGGATCGGCTGCCGCCACCATTCGTTATTACGCCGAGGCGTTGGACAAAATGTACGGAGAAGTCGCGCCCACCAGTAGCGATGTGCTGGGCCTGATCCACAAAGAACCTGTGGGTGTGGTCGGTGCGATCATTCCGTGGAATTTCCCGATGATGATTGGCGCATGGAAGCTGGGTCCGGCGCTCGCCATGGGCAATTCGGTCGTGCTGAAACCTGCCGAAACCGCGTCATTGTCGCTGATGCGTATGGCAGAGCTGGCGCTTGAAGCTGGATTGCCACCCGGTGTGTTGAACGCCGTGACCGGTGAGGGCGCTGTGGTGGGCGAGGCTTTGGCCTTGTCGATGGATGTGGATGTGCTTGCTTTTACCGGTTCAGGAGCGACAGGGCGTCGTCTGATGGAATACGCCGCGCGGTCCAACATGAAACGCGTTTATCTAGAGTTGGGCGGCAAGTCCCCCAACATCATTTTTGCAGATGCGCCCAATCTGGACGAGGCTGCCAAAGTCGCTGCTGCCGGAATTTTCCGCAATGCTGGGCAAGTCTGTGTTGCAGGGTCGCGCCTGTTGGTAGAGGCATCGATCCACGATGAATTTGTCGCTGCCGTTACAAAGGTGAGCACGGCGATGACGGTGGGTGATCCGTTGCGTTTGGACACGCAAATCGGTGCGGTGAATTCTGAAACGCAGCTGGCACAGAACCTTGGCTTTGTAGACACCGCTTTGGCGGAAGGTGGGCAACTTGTCACTGGGGGCACTCGCATTCTGCAAGATACAGGGGGGTATTTCATGGCCCCCACGATCTTTACGGGTGTCACGCCGCGGGCGACTCTGGCGCAAAAGGAAGTGTTTGGCCCTATCCTTGGTGTCACCCCCTTTTCCAGCGATGCAGAAGCCGTGCAGATCGCCAATTCAACTGTATATGGGCTGGCGGGTGCGGTGTGGACGTCAAACCTTGGTCGCGCGCATCGCATGGTGCGCGAGGTGCGCACAGGTGTCATGCATGTGAACACCTATGGTGGTGCAGACGGAACAGTGCCTTTGGGCGGGGTCGGGCAATCTGGCAATGGGTCGGATAAATCGCTGCATGCCTTTGACAAGTATATCAATCTCAAGACGGCTTGGATCAAGCTCTAGTCAAAGCGCACATCTACAGAACCGAACCCGCCAAAATCAGCGTGGATATGTGTGCCGGATGGGCACTCTATCGGGCGAATGAACGACCCGGATAAAATGACCTGACCTGCCGCGATCGTCTGGCCGTATTGCGCCATGCGCCGTGCCAGCCAAGCGACACTGTCTGCAGGGTCGTTCAAGACCCCCGCACCCAGCCCGGTTTCTTCGACGTCGTTGTCGCGGCTGACAATAGCCCCGGTCCAGCGCAAGTCTACTGCATCAGGCGCGTGGCGTTCACGGCCCAGCACGATACCTGCGTTGGCGGCATTGTCGCTAATGGTATCAAGGACAGTACGCGCCTTGCCGGTGTCCGGGTCCACACGTTCAATG
>CAZJAW010000130.1:0-6775 GCA_964544035.1 uncultured Rhodobacterales bacterium | reverse complement strand
CACGTAGGATGGTGATGAAATACGCCGTTCCAGCAAACGAGCGCCTGCGGAAGTGACTGTTTGGTCGATCACGTCAAGGAGCGATCCGGCACGCCCTCCAGACAGACTTGTAGTGAGTTCCAGATTTCGACGGGTTGCGGCATCGATTTGAACCGTTTTTGATTGCGATTCCTGTTGCGGCGGGCGCAACAAAGGCAGGTTGCCCTTTTGAGTAACCTCCAAGTACTCAACCAATGCACCCATCGCGCTGGTTTCGGCCCGGTTAAACGTTCCGTAAGCATCCAATGTCGCGACTTTGAATACTGCGGCGACACGATTCAGACCTGCAGAACTGTCAAATGCGCCGGCTCCAAGCGAGGTGACGGGAATTCCGAAATCTTCACAAATTGAACGTACATCTTCTTCTTTGGTGTCTGCGACTACCAATTCAGAAGGGGCAAGTCGTGCCAATTCAGGCCCTAATAGGGTCAAGTCGATAGCCATGACATGAAATGCGCCTGTCGAGATATCGACCCAAGACAATGCACAAGATCCCCGAATATCGGCAAAGGCCGCGAGGAAATTATGACGCCGCGCCTCAAGAAGTGACTCTTCAATCAACGTGCCGGGGGTAACCAATCGAACCACTTCGCGCTTCACGACAGATTTGTAGCCACGCTTTTTGGCCTCGGCCGGGCTTTCCATTTGTTCACAGACCGCCACGCGAAATCCTTTGCGGATAAGCGTCAGCAGATAGCCTTCGGCGGCATGTACGGGAACGCCACACATCGGGATCTCATTGCCGTCGTGTTTGCCACGTTTGGTCAACGCGATATCCAAAGCGGCAGATGCTTGGACAGCGTCGTCAAAGAACATCTCGTAAAAATCGCCCATCCGATAAAACAACAGCGCGTCGGCATGTGCCGCCTTGATCTCGAGATATTGCGCCATCATCGGCGTGGTCGACATAGGAGGCCCCCCAAAGGCGTAGTTTCTGCGACCTTACAAACCTCACAGACCAAGCGAAAGCCAAAGTCGATTGAGCGATGCCTTGCGCTAGTCTAAGACCGAAAAGGTCAGGGAGGATTCTGAGTCATGGCAAACAATAAAGTCACCCCAGAAGAGGCGCTTGCGTTCCACATGGAACCGACGCCCGGTAAGTTCGAAATATCGGCGACCGTTCCGATGACAACGCAACGTGACCTAAGCCTAGCGTACTCCCCAGGTGTTGCGGTGCCTTGTGAGGCAATCGCTGAAAACCCTGAAACGGCTTATGATTACACCAACAAAGGCAATTTGGTTGCCGTCATCTCCAACGGTACAGCTGTTTTGGGCTTAGGAAATCTTGGGGCGCTTGGCTCAAAGCCGGTGATGGAAGGCAAAGCGGTGCTGTTTAAGCGTTTTGCTGACGTCAATTCTATCGACATTGAATTGGACACCGAGGACCCAGACGCGTTTTGTGATGCGGTCCGACTGATGGGGCCGACGTTTGGCGGCATCAACCTTGAGGACATCAAAGCGCCAGAGTGTTTTATCATCGAACAGCGGCTGAAAGAGGAAATGGACATACCGGTTTTCCATGACGACCAGCACGGAACTGCTGTGATTTGTGCGGCTGGGCTGATCAATGCGCTGCACATATCGAACAAAAAGATCGAAGATGTAAAAATCGTATTGAACGGTGCAGGAGCTGCCGGAATTGCTTGTATTGAGTTGCTGAAATCTATGGGTGTGCGGCATGACAACTGCATTGTGTGCGACACCAAAGGCGTCATTTACCAAGGCCGCACCGAGGGCATGAACCAATGGAAGTCTGCTCATGCCGTCAAAACTGAACTGCGCAGCCTGGATGATGCAATGAAGGGTGCAGATGTGTTTCTGGGTGTTTCGGCCAAAGGGGCGGTGACAGCAGAGATGTTGAAGAACATGGCGGACAATCCGGTTATCTTTGCCATGGCAAACCCTGATCCTGAGATCACCCCAGAAGAAGCGCACGCTGTCCGCACGGATGCCATCGTTGCAACCGGGCGCAGTGATTACCCCAATCAGGTCAATAACGTGCTTGGTTTTCCTTATCTCTTTCGTGGTGCGCTTGATATTCATGCCCGCGCAATCAATGACGAGATGAAGATCGCCTGTGCCCATGCGCTTGCTGCCTTAGCGCGTGAGGACGTGCCGGACGAAGTTGCGTTAGCCTATGGCAAATCGTTGTCCTTTGGGCGTGATTACATTATCCCAACTCCGTTTGATCCGCGCCTGATTCATCGGATTCCCACTGCCGTTGCGAAGGCCGGCATGGATACCGGGGTCGCGCGGCGTCCGATCATTGATATGGAGGCTTATGAGCTGAGCCTCAAATCGCGTATGGATCCGACAGCAAGTATTCTGACTGGGATCAACGCCCGTGCCCGTGCGGCGCAGGCCCGTATGATTTTTGCCGAAGGAGATGACCCACGCGTGCTGCGTGCTGCAGTTATGTATCAACGCTCTGGTTTCGGTAAGGCGTTGGTCGTTGGACGTGATGAAGAGATCAAGGCGAAACTGACTGAAACGGGACTTGCCGATGCGGTGCGTGAGTTGGAGGTCGTTAACGCGGCCAATACAGCGCACCTCGATCAGTATAAAGCGCACTTGTATAATTGTCTGAACCGACGAGGATTTGACGCGCAGGATGTTCATCGGCTTGCTGCGCGTGACCGCCATGTGTTTTCTGCTTTGATGCTGGCGCATGGACATGGTGATGGTTTGGTCACGGGGGCGACGCGCAAATCGGCGCACATACTGGACCGCATTAACCACGTTTACGACGCAAGCGAGACCAGCAAAGCGGCAGGCATCACTGCGATCATACACAAAGGGCGCATTGTTTTTATTGCCGACACCCTAGTGCATGAGTGGCCGGATGAAGAAGACCTAGCCGATATCGCTACCCAAGCTGCGGTTGTTGCGCGCAACATGGGTCTGGAACCACGCGTGGCTTTTGTCAGCTTTTCGACGTTTGGTTACCCTGTTTCCGAACGCGCCGAAAAAATGCACCATGCGGCCCGTGTCCTGGACAGCCGCGGTGTGGATTTCGAATACGAAGGCGAGATGACCGTGGACGTGGCACTAAATACACAAGCGCAGGCAGCTTATCCGTTTTCACGTTTGACCGGGCCCGCTAATATTCTTGTTGTGCCAGCACGGCACTCTGCCAGCATTTCAGTCAAACTCATGCAAGAGATGGGTGGCGCAACGGTGGTTGGGCCCATTTTGGCTGGTGTGGGTGGGTCAATTCAGATTTGTTCGTCAGTATCTACGGCAAATGACATCCTAAATATGGCAGTACTTGCAGCCTGCAAGGTCGGCTAATGGCAGTCTGGAACCTCGGCTCGATTAATATCGACAACGTCTATCGTGTGCCGCGCCTTCCTCTACCGGGTGAGACGTTGGGTGCCAAAGATTACTCACAAGGTCTGGGCGGAAAAGGTGCGAATATGTCGGTTGCGATTGCCCGCGCCGCGGCGCGTGTAACCCACATCGGTGCCGTCGGCAAAGGCGGCGCCTGGACGGTTGAGCGGCTTTTGGAATACGGAGTGGACACGCGACACATAGCGACGCTGACGGATCAAGCCACAGGTCATGCGAACATTTCTGTGGACGAGGGCGGGGAAAACCAAATTGTGCTGTTTCCCGGTGCGAACCAAGCCATTTCTCAGGACGCAATTGGTGCTGCGCTTTCTGACGCTGCGGCAGGTGATATTCTGGTGATGCAGAATGAAACCAATGGTCAGCGCTATGCAGCGGAAATCGCTAAGCAGTTAGGTTTGCGTGTGGTTTACGCAGCGGCGCCGTTCGATGCCGATGCGGTAAGGCAAATCTTGCCGTTTACGGACTTGCTTGTTCTGAATGAGTTAGAGGCAGAGCAACTTGTTGCAACGCTTAGGCAGGACTTAACTGCGCTGGGCGTGGCTTCGATTGTGGTAACCCTTGGCAGTGAAGGCAGTAGGTGGTTGGACGTTTCAGGCGGAACAGAGACACATATACCCGCAATTCCAGTCACGCCAATTGATACAACAGGTGCTGGTGATACATTTACTGGTTTTCTGGTTGCGGGCATTGATCGCGGAATGCCAATGCTACAAGCGCTTGCGCTCGCGACTCAGGCCGGGGCGTTGATGGTCACCCGTGAAGGGACTGCCGACGTTATTCCCGACCTGAAAGATATCGAAGACGCGCGGTTGGTTTAGCTGCCCGCAAAAGGTGCAGCCGACCCCCAAAGCGCACGTACTGTTGCGTCGCGCCCGCAGGCGTTTCGGTAGGCTTTGTAGGCTTTAGCCTTAGATTTGGGACCAAAGCGGGTTAGGACGATGGTGCTTTGTTTGTAGTAATCCTGATGGTAGCTGCCGGCGGGGTAGAAAGTGTCCGCTTTTAAAATCGGCGTCACGACTGTTTGGCCAAGATCTGCTTGTGCCTGTGATTTTGCCGCTTCAGCAGCACTCACCTGTGAGGGAGTTGCAAATATCGCGGTCCGATAACTTGCACCACGGTCACAGAACTGACCACCTGCATCTGTTGGATCGATAGAGCGGAAAAACATAGAAAGCAAAGTATCAACTTGGATCTGAGAGGGGTCAAATGTGATTTGAACCGCTTCGTAGTGTCCAGTGCTGCCACCTGTGACTTGTTTGTAGGTTGGGTTAGCGGACGTGCCGCCTGCAAAGCCAGACACGGCTTCTTTTACACCTTTGACCTTTTCGAAATCAGCTTCGACGCACCAGAAACAGCCGCCTGCGACTGTTAGGGTCTCAAGTTGTTGCGCGCTGCTGTCTTTGGCCTGCGCAAAGATACCAAGGCCAATCATTAGGGCCAACGACATAGATTTAAGGGTCTGACGTGCAATCATGACAATGCTCCTTTTGTAGTACTGTGCGACAGAGCCTTGATTTGCACAACTGCCAGACAGCAGATGTCGCGCATCCGTGAATTTGTATTTACCCTTTGTGATCTGAGCCCTAGCGTGAACGGCATGACAATTCGTATCGCGATGTGGTCCGGGCCACGTAACCTTTCGACCGCTATGATGTATAGTTTTGCCGCGCGCGGGGACACGCGTGTTGTGGATGAACCATTCTACGCCGCCTTTCTGGCACATACTGGCGATGACCATCCTATGCGAAAGGCTGTTTTAAACAGCCAGTCATCTGACCCAGATATGGTTGCTCAGTCTTTGCTTACTCCTTTGCCAGAGCCGATTTTTTATCAAAAACATATGGCGCATCATATGCAGCAGAATTGGTCGACTGACTGGATGGAAGACGTGCGTCATGTTTTCCTTATCCGCCATCCTGCCCGTGTCGTTGCGAGCTATGCCAAGAAACGGGAGTCCCCAGTGCTTGCCGATTTGGGGTTTGTTCAACAGGCCGCACTGTTTGAACGGATGGAGGCACCCGTTGTCGTGGACTCGAGCGACATTCGCGCCAACCCAACTGAAATATTACTAAGGCTCTGCGATAAGATCGGTATCCCATGGACACCAAAGATGCTGAGTTGGCCTGCAAACGGTCATCCCAGCGATGGCGTGTGGGCGGCTCATTGGTATGGGGCTGTTCATGCCTCGACCGGGTTTGACACGGCAGAGCCCAGTTTACCAACGCTCGAGGGTGACTATGAACGGCTTTCAGACGCGGCGATGCCCTATTATGAGGCGCTCGCCGCGCAGAAGATTACGATTTGAGGCGACGATCCCGCGCAGCAAGAAGCTTTAGGCGCAAAGCGTTCAATTGAATGAAGCCTGCTGCGTCTTTCTGATCATAGGCGCCGGCGTCATCTTCAAACGTCACATGGGCTTCGGAATACAGAGAGTGATCCGACCAACGCCCAACTGTCCGGGCTAAACCCTTGTACAGTTTCAGCCTAACAGTGCCCGTCACGTGTTCTTGGCTTTTGTCGATCAGCGCTTGCAGCATCTCGCGTTCGGGCGAGAACCAGAACCCATTATAAATCAACTCGGCATAGCGCGGCATGAGTTCATCCTTGAGGTGCGCCGCGCCGCGATCCAGCGTAATTTGTTCGATGCCACGATGTGCTTCGATCAGGATCGTACCACCGGGTGTCTCGTAGATGCCGCGGGACTTCATTCCGACAAAACGCCCTTCGACCAAATCAAGTCGGCCAATGCCGTGCTTGCCGCCGAGCCGGTTCAATTCAGTCAACACAGTGGCCGGAGACATTTTTTCCCCGTTGATGGAAACCGCATCGCCTTTTTCAAATCCGATTTCGATGTATTCAGGCTCATTTGGCGCTTCTTCAGGCGCAACAGTGCGTTGATAGACGTAGTCAGGTGCATCAACGGCAGGATCTTCCAGAACCTTACCCTCGGACGAAGTATGCAATAGGTTGGCATCAACGCTGAAAGGAGCCTCGCCGCGTTTATCTTTGGCGATAGGTATCTGGTTCTTTTCGGCAAAGTCGATCAGCTTGGTGCGGCTGCTCAAATCCCATTCCCGCCAAGGTGCAATGACCTTGATGTCAGGGTTCAAAGCGTAAGCGGCAAGTTCAAACCGTACTTGATCATTGCCCTTGCCTGTCGCGCCGTGCGCCACAGCGTCTGCACCTTCTTTCGCGGCAATCTCGACCAATCGTTTAGAGATCAACGGGCGTGCGATGGAGGTGCCCAATAGGTACAGCCCCTCATACAATGCGTTGGCGCGGAACATCGGGAAAACAAAATCGCGCACGAACTCTTCGCGCACATCTTCAATATAGATCGATGACGCACCCATCAGTTCGGCCTTGGCGCGCGCGGGTTCTAGCT
>CAZJAW010000129.1:0-6782 GCA_964544035.1 uncultured Rhodobacterales bacterium | reverse complement strand
CTGTACTATTTATCAAAAAATCCAAACCGATCCGCCGAACTAAAAGAACCACGCACCTTGCACGCGATCATGCACAACTCAAATGAATGTGCAAATGTGCGAGAAGGCTCTTGCGAACACTTTCGCTTCATTGTTCTACAAATACTCAAATCCATCGTTGAAATGTATCGCCACCCCTGCGCGCCCTTTTCACCGAGACCAAAGCGCTCTATCAGACATCCCATGCTAAAAACTCGTATCATTCCCTGTTTGGATGTCGCTGATGGCCGTGTGGTCAAAGGTGTGAACTTTGTCGACTTGGTGGACGCAGGCGATCCGGTGGAAGCCGCGCGCGCCTATGACGCGGCGGGCGCGGACGAGCTGTGTTTTCTCGACATTCACGCCACTCATGAAAACCGCGGCACGTGTTTGATCTGGTGCGTCGCACAGCAGAACAGTGCTTTATCCCGCTGACAGTGGGGGGGGGTGTGCGTCAAGTCGCAGACGTGCGTGCCTTGTTGCTCGCAGGTGCAGACAAAGTGTCTTTCAACTCGGCGGCCGTCGCCGACCCTGACGTGCTAAGTCGCGCCGCGGACCAATTCGGAAGTCAGTGCATCGTCTGCGCTATAGACGCCAAAACCGTAGAACCGGGCCGTTGGGAAATTTTCACCCACGGCGGGCGCAAACCCACTGGTATCGACGCCATCGAATTTGCCCGCACAGCAGCTGAAAAAGGGGCGGGCGAAATCCTGCTGACTTCGATGGATCGCGACGGTACGCGTTCAGGCTTCAACCTACCGCTCACACGCGCGATTTCGGACGCGGTGCCGATCCCTGTAATTGCGTCTGGCGGCGTTGGTACGCTTGATCATCTTGTGGATGGCGTAACGCAAGGCGGCGCCTCTGCCGTGCTGGCCGCGTCGATCTTTCATTTTGGGGATTTCACAATTGCACAGGCCAAGGCGCACATGGCTGCGGCAGGAATTGCGATGAGGCTGACATGACCCTAGACGATCTTTTTGCCACCATAACTGCCCGCAAAGGCACGGACCCCGACACGTCTTGGACGGCCAAGCTGCTTGCCAAGGGTCCGGAAAAATGCGCTGAGAAATTTGGCGAAGAAGCCGTTGAGGCCATCATTGAAGCCGTCAAGGGCGACAAGGCCGCACTGACCGGTGAGGCTGCGGATGTCCTGTACCACCTGCTCGTCATGCTGGCGGCACGCGATGTGGCACTGTCTGATGTGATGGACGAACTCGCGCGCCGACAAGGTGTTTCCGGCATCGACGAAAAAGCCGCGCGAGGCTGAGTTCTGGGTTCCGACCTGCAATACCCAGAACTACGAGTTGTTCACGCCAGTCAAACGTCCTATGAGGTGCTGCAACTGCAAAATAGCCCTTCGGAGGGGACATCATCATGCCCGATTTCAATAAAATCCTGATCGCAAACAGGGGTGAGATCGCCATCCGCATCATGCGCGCCGCCAACGAGATGGGCAAAAAAACGGTCGCGGTCTACGCCGAAGAAGACAAGCTGGGCCTGCATCGCTTTAAAGCTGACGAAGCCTATCGCATCGGCGAAGGCCTTGGCCCTGTCGCCGCGTACCTCAGCATCGAAGAAATGATCCGCGTTGCGCGCGAGTCTGGCGCTGATGCGATACATCCCGGTTATGGCCTGCTGTCGGAAAACCCCGAATTTGTCGATGCCTGCGAACAAAACGGTATCACCTTCATTGGTCCACGCGCAGAAACCATGCGCGCTTTGGGTGACAAGGCCTCGGCCCGTCGCGTGGCGATGGAGGCGGGCGTGCCCGTCATCCCGGCCACCGAAGTTTTGGGCGACGACATGAAGGCGATCAAAGCAGAGGCTAAGGACGTTGGATACCCATTGATGCTTAAGGCGTCGTGGGGCGGAGGCGGGCGCGGGATGCGCCCCATCATGTCCGAAGACGAAGTCGAAGAAAAAGTGCTGGAGGGCCGTCGCGAAGCCGAAGCCGCCTTTGGCAACGGCGAAGGGTATCTGGAAAAGATGATCCTCAAGGCGCGCCACGTCGAGGTGCAAATCCTTGGTGACAAACAGGGTGGCATGTATCACCTGTTTGAGCGCGATTGTTCCGTTCAACGTCGCAACCAAAAGGTCGTAGAGCGTGCACCGGCGCCTTATCTGACCGAAAAGCAGCGCGCTGAAATCTGCGAGCTGGGTTATAAAATCTGTAAACACGTGAATTATGAGTGCGCAGGCACTGTCGAATTCCTGATGGATATGGATGACGGTAAATTCTATTTCATCGAAGTGAACCCACGCGTCCAAGTCGAACACACTGTGACCGAAGAGGTGACAGGAATTGACATCGTGCGCGCCCAAATTCTGATTGCCGAAGGCAAATCAATCGCCGATGCCACCGGCAAAGACAGCCAAGATGAGGTGCGTTTGACAGGCCATGCGCTGCAAACCCGCATCACCACCGAAGACCCGCAAAACAACTTTATTCCGGATTACGGGCGCTTAACGGCCTACCGTTCGGCGACTGGCATGGGCATACGTCTGGATGGCGGTACAGCCTATGCAGGCGGCGTCATCACGCGCTACTATGACAGCCTGCTGACCAAAGTCACAGCCAAAGCGCCAACACCCGAAATGGCGATTGCGCGCATGGACCGGGCGTTGCGTGAATTCCGTATTCGCGGCGTTTCGACCAACATTGCCTTTGTCGAGAACCTGCTGAAACATCCAACTTTCCTCGATAACACCTACCACACCAAGTTCATCGACGAGACCCCGGACCTGTTCCAATTCAAGCGCCGTCGCGATCGCGGAACCAAGGTTCTGACCTACATCGCTGATATCACAGTTAACGGCCACCCAGAGGTCAAGGATCGCCCGCGTCCGCGCGCCGATCTGAAGGCACCGAAACCGCCAGCGCTGCATGCCGACCCGTCCCATCAAATGGGTACCCGCAACCTGCTGGAACAAAAAGGCCCGCAGGCCGTTGCCGACTGGATGAAGCAACAGCAACAACTGCTGATCACTGACACAACCATGCGCGATGGGCACCAATCACTGCTCGCGACCCGGATGCGCAGTCATGACATGATCAAAGTGGCACCTGCCTACGCTGCCAACTTGCCACAATTGTTCAGCATGGAATGCTGGGGCGGGGCGACGTTCGATGTGGCCTATCGCTTTTTGCAGGAATGCCCTTGGCAGCGCCTGCGTGATCTGCGCGAACACATGCCGAACCTGATGACGCAGATGTTGCTGCGTGGCGCTAACGGAGTGGGATACACTAACTATCCCGACAACGTCGTGCAGGAATTTGTACGCGTCGCGGCAGAAACCGGCGTTGATGTGTTCCGTGTGTTTGACAGCCTGAACTGGGTGGAAAACATGCGCGTCGCAATGGACGCAGTGCAAGAACAGAACAAAATTTGCGAAGGCACGATTTGTTATACCGGTGACATCCTGAACCCGGATCGGGCCAAATACGATCTGAAATACTATGTGGACATGGGCAACCAGCTTAAAGACGCTGGTGCACACGTGCTGGGCCTTAAGGACATGGCCGGATTGCTGAAACCGGCGGCAGCGCGTGTGCTGGTCAAGGCGTTGAAACAAGAAGTCGGCTTGCCGATCCACTTTCACACCCATGACACAGCGGGCGTTGCAATCGCCACAATTCTGGCCGCCGCCGAGGCAGGCGTGGACGCCGTCGATTGCGCCATGGACGCGCTTTCAGGCAACACGTCGCAAGCCACATTGGGTTCGGTTGTTGAGGCCTTACAAAACTCGGACCGCGACACGGGTCTTGATATCGACGCCGTGCGCGACATCTCGGATTATTGGGAAACTGTGCGCGGCCACTACGCGGCATTTGAGTCTGGCATGCAGGCGCCCAGTTCCGAAGTTTACCTGCACGAAATGCCCGGTGGGCAGTTCACCAACCTCAAAGCACAAGCGCGCTCGCTTGGGCTGGAAGAACGCTGGCACGAAGTCGCGCGCACCTATGCCGATGTGAACGACATGTTCGGCGATATCGTCAAAGTCACGCCGTCGTCCAAAGTGGTGGGTGACATGGCGTTAATGATGGTGTCTCAGGGGCTGACGCGCACTGAAGTCGAAGACCCGGACAAAGATGTCGCGTTCCCGGATTCGGTTGTTGATATGATGCGCGGTAATTTGGGCCAACCTCCCGGCGGTTTCCCCGACGCGATCCAATCTAAAATTCTGAAAGGCGAAGAGCCTAACCTTCAACGCCCCGGCGCAGATGTTGAGGCTGTTGATCTTGAAGCCGCGCGCACCGATCTTTCCGCCCAATTGGAAGGGCACGAGATCGATGACGAAGACCTTTCGGGCTATTTGATGTACCCCAAGGTGTTCCTTGATTATATGGGGCGTCACCGCACATACGGCCCCGTTCGGGTGCTGCCGACCAAGACGTTCTTTTATGGCATGGAACCGGGTGAAGAAATCTCGGCCGAGATTGATCCCGGCAAAACGCTAGAAATTCGTCTGCAAGCCGTGGGTGAGACAAACGAGGACGGCGAAGCCAAAGTGTTCTTTGAGCTCAACGGCGCCCCCCGTGTGATCCGTGTGCCCAACCGCATGGTGAAATCCACCACAGTGCAGCGCCCCAAGGCGGACGTTGGCAACGCAAACCACGTTGGCGCACCCATGCCGGGTGTGGTGGCAAGCGTTGGCGTCCAAGCGGGCCAAAAGATCAGCGAAGGCGACCTGTTGTTGACCATCGAGGCGATGAAAATGGAGACCGGCATCCACGCCGAACGTGATGCCGTCGTAAAGGCCGTCCATGTGGCCCCCGGCGGTCAGATCGATGCCAAGGATTTGCTGGTCGAATTGGAGTGAGGTGCAGGGTAAGACCTGCGTCCTCGAATGTTCCAAAGCCAATGCCGAACGTCAGCTGAATTTGACCGTGGCGGCACACACTGACCCGAACGTCTAGAAGCCGACGTTTGGGTCGGCTGCCGTCTATGGTGGCAAAAAACCCAAGTTGTCGGATGCCACAATGAGTGCAGATACCTGCACTCACAAATGACCTGAGGCTACGCGTAACGTTTGGCTGGTGGATACAGGCTAGCAAACCAACGCGTTTTGGTTATTGTCAGCGAGGCTTGGCAATCTAGTGTCAGGCGGTTTGGGCGGAAACCAGTTGCATTGAGAAGCGGCTGGTGATGCTGAGCGGCAGGAATATCGGCAGCAATGCTGGGGGGCTTGTGAGTAAGGTGCAGCCGGCCTGACCGTTCATTTCATTGTCGGTAAACTAACATAGTGAGGAGCAAAATATGTCTATCGCGAAGGTAACAGAAGTCATCTCGTCATCCACAAAATCGTTTGATGATGCCGTTGAAAACGGTGTCTCTCGTGCTTCCAAGACCCTAAAGGGTATTACGAGCGCCTGGGTTGCAGATCAAAAAGTGATCGTGAAGAACGGCAAGATTTCTGAATATCGAGTGGCGATGAAAATCACATTCGTTCTGGACGACTGATATTCTGAAACTTGCATAATCTCTGTTTAAGCTCTCTGGAGCGGTCATTTCCCATCCACTAACTTTGACCGCTCTATTTTGCTGGGCCAATCCTGGCGCGCCATATGATTTGTCGTGCCGACTTGGTGTCGCGCAGGCTAACGCGCTATAAATCGCCTCTTGCTCGCGGCGGCATGGGCAGGCAAATGCTGAATGCATGCAACTTGCTTCTGTTTCTCTGATCGTGCCGGACTACGATGCAGCCATCGCTGTCTACTGCGGACAAATGGGGTTTGAGTTGATCGCAGACATCGATCAGAGCCGTAAACGCTGGGTCGAAGTGCGCCCGCCGGGTGGGGCACAACTTTTGTGTTGGCGCGCGCGGATGGCGCGCAACAACAAGCAGCCATTGGGCATCAGGGTGCTGGGCGGGTTTGGCTGTTCCTGCAAACTGATGATTTTGAACGGGATCATGCAAAGCTACAGGCAGCAGGCATTCGTTTTGAAGAAGATCCACGGCATGAACCCTATGGCACGGTTGCTGTGTTTCGCGATCCATTCGGAAACCGCTGGGATTTGATCCAGAAAACGACACCGGGCAGTTTTTAAGCTACCCCCCATGACGACCAGGAGGCGGCAGATCGACGTATCGCGCGGTTACGCAGACGTGCTTGCGATGATGGCAACAACGATGGCGTAGGCCAAGGCCACGGCCTTGGCATCAGAAATGTGCCGGCCCGTCGTTGGCGAACATCTCCATCTGTTAGATTTGAACTTCAATTTAGAACCACGCTTATGGTGCTTTGACCTAAAGGCCCAAAACTCAAATCAAGCGTAAAAATGGCCGGAGGGGTGGTGCTGAAGTCTAAATCGATTTGGACCACTACGTCTTGAGCGAAATTTATGTAAACGGGATCAAGGGTCACAGGCTGCGCCCCGGCTGCTTCTAGGCCTGTCAAAACCAAAGGTCCGCCAAGGTTTGTTACGGTCAGCGACAACGTGACTGTGTGGCCTTGCACCGTTACTGAATTGACGACCGCCAACATATCGGGGCCGTGCTCGCCTTCATGAGCCTGCGCACAGGCCGGTACCAGCGCAAGGAAAACAGCAAACATGAGGGTTAGTGGGTATGTCATCAAACCGTTCATCATCTTTTTACGGGCGTAGTTACGCGTTCCGTCGCGCGATTTTGTGCAATTGGCAAATTTTTTCCCCGCAGCGCGATTTTCCTCTTGCAGGGCGGGGCGAGGGTAAGTAGATCACGGCTCACCCAAGGAAGCGGGCGTAGCTCAGGGGTAGAGCATAACCTTGCCAAGGTTA
>CAZJAW010000128.1:0-6805 GCA_964544035.1 uncultured Rhodobacterales bacterium | reverse complement strand
GAACTGGGGACGGATCGAGATTGCGAACGGCACCATGCGCCTCAGCAGGTAAAGTGCGCTTTCATTGCGCACCCTCCGAGACCATCAAGTTTCCGCCTTCTTTTCCCATTTGCCGCTTTCTTCAGACCAATACTGCGCCGAAGCGCCTGCATCTTTCAGGGCCTTCCATTGCGCGCGCGCCACGTCCAACGCCTCTGGATCATCACCGTCAAAAAGCACGCACACCCGATCAAGTGACGCGACTTCTTCGGCACTGACAGCGGCGCCATCCACACTCATTACACAACTTGCGCCATTTTCCGCAGCACCCGTTGTCAACAGCACCGGCTGATCCGCATCATGCGGACCGCCTGCGACGCCGTGGGGCAAGAACGCATCTTGTTCCCCCTGCCACAACCGCTCATCCAACCACGCCATGCGTGCCGGATCACGGCCACGCACCGCCACACGCCATCCCGCTTGCAAAGACTTGCCCAGCAGCATGCTCAGCGTCTCTTCCATGGGGCGGCGCGTGAGGTGGTAGAAATAGGCAACGCCCATGTTAGTCGGCCTCAAAATTGTCCGCGACCAAACGGTTCAGCGCCATAACACCCCAGCCCGTCGCACCCGCAGGGGCAAGCGATGTGGCTGATTTGGTCAAAGCAACCCCCGCGATATCAAGGTGAATCCACGGGGTTTCGTCTTTGACAAAGCGTTTCAGGAACTGAGCGGCCGTAACCGACCCCGCCGCACGTCCACCGATGTTTTTCATATCAGCAATGCGACTTTTTAACAGATCGTCATAGGCTTGGCCCAAAGGCATGCGCCACGCGCCTTCGCCCTCGGCCTCGGCCGCCTTAAGGAAGGATTTGCACAAACCGTCATCGTTAGAAAACACGCCTGCGTTTTCATGGCCCAACCCGATAATGATCGCACCTGTCAATGTCGCCAGATCAATCATGCCCGCAGGTTTGAACCGTTCTTGAGCGTACCACATCACGTCGCACAGCACCAAACGCCCTTCGGCATCAGTGTTGATGACCTCAACTGTGTCGCCCTTCATCGAACGGATCACGTCGCCGGGGCGCACCGCATTGCCCGATGGCATATTTTCAACAAGCCCGACCAGACCAACCACATTCGCCTTGGCCTTGCGCAAAGCCAATGCGCGCATAGTGCCCGCAACAACGCCTGCGCCGCCCATGTCCATGGTCATGTCTTCCATGCCCGCACTCGGTTTCAGGCTGATACCTCCGGTATCAAACACAACACCTTTGCCAACCAGCGCCAGAGGTGCTGCGTCTTTTTCGCCGCCTTTCCAGTGCATGACGACAACTTTGCTTGGGCTATCAGACCCTTGCCCAACACATAATAGCGTGCGCATGCCCAGCTTCTCCAAGGCGTCTTCTTCCAGCACCTCAACTTCTAGGCCAAGGGATTTCATTTCGGCCAGACGATCCGCGAATTCAGTGGTGGTCAGCACATTGGCAGGTTCATTGACCAGATCGCGAGTCATAAATGCACCCTCGGCCACAGCCATCAACGGCGCAGCGGCGTCGTTTGCTGCATCAACATCCGCGCACATAACAGTAACGCCCGTTGCCTCGTCCTTGTCATCCGTCTTGTGAGCAGAAAATTCATAGTCGCGCATTGCCAGACCAAAACCGATTTCACCGACACGTTTGGTGGTATCCGCACAAAGTGTCAGCGCCTTGCCACTGCGAGCCTTGGCCAAAGCAGCACCGGCCTTGCGCGCCTCTGTCACAGATGGGTTGCGCGGTAGGCACAGTATATCCAACGCTTCGGCTGCCAATCCTGCAGGCCAAGCCACAGATGTAACTTGCCCCATTTTCACCTTTTCAAACCCGGCACTTTCGACAAATCGCTGCACGGCGCCTTTGCTCAGACGGTTGGCGCGGCGCGCGGCTTGCCCCATCTTGCCATCCGGTGCAACGATCACAGCCACGCGACCCGTCAGCGCCGCCAGCGCATCAACATCGGTTGCAACAAAATTTAGGCGCGTCAGTTCGGTCATAAGATGCTCCGCATTTTCAAGATTCACCATAGAGGTATCGCGCAACTCCGCTCATGACCAGCGCATCGACACACGTTTAGGAGTTTTCACGCAGGCCACCATATTGTACCTTAATCCCGAGGCACAAAGCGCACTCAGAGGCGCGTGACAGGAAGGGACACGCAGTTTGCTCAGATTTGACCGCTATATGCTGGCGCAATTGATGTGGCTGTTCGGCTTCTTTTCGCTGGTGCTGGTGGCGATTTTTTGGATCAACCGGGCGGTACAACTGTTTGACAGGTTGATTGGCGATGGTCAGTCCGCTTTGGTATTCCTTGAATTCTCCGCCCTTGGCCTGCCACGGCTGATCACAACTGTCTTACCCATCGCAACCTTTGCCGCTGCCGTTTATGTCACCAATCGCCTGAACAGCGAAAGTGAGTTGACGGTGATGTTGTCCACGGGGACGTCGCCCTGGCGATTGGCACGCCCCATTGTGGTTTTTGGAATAATCTCAGCCCTGATGATGTCGTTGCTGTCGCATGTGCTTGTGCCAAGCGCCAACGAACAGCTTGCCGAACGCGAATCCGAGATTTCGCAAAACGTCACTTCGCGGTTGCTGACAGAAGGCGAATTTCTCAGTCCCGGCGCTGGCGTTACCTTTTATACGCGACTCGTTGATGCCGACGGAGTGTTGCACGACGTATTCCTATCAGACCGGCGCAATCCGGCTGAACGGATGATCTATACCGCTGACACCGCTTATCTGGTGCGCAATGGCCCGGGGACGTCGTTGATCATGGTCGACGGCCTTGCGCAAAGGCTGCGCGCGTCTGACACGCGATTGTCGACTGCTAAGTTTCAGGACTTTTCTTTTGATATCTCGCCGCTGGTCAAACCCGACGCCGAAGTCATCCCAAGATTGTCGTTTCTGACCAGCGACAAATTGCTTTTTGACTGGCCCAAGATCGCTGACGCCACTGAAAAGGAAGTTGGTGCTGTCGCAGAAGAATTGCACGACCGTGCCGCTCGCGCCGCGTTTTGCTTTGTGGCCGCGTTGATCGGCTTTGCCACTTTGTTGGTCGGAGGGTATTCGCGCTTTGGTGTGCGCCGCGAGATTTTGATCGCCTTTCTGATGCTGATCGCCTTGGACGGGCTTCGCAGCAATCTGTCTGAGCCAGTGCTAAAGGACGCCGATCTTTGGCCCCTGCTGTATTTGCCTGCTGCATTAGGTTTGGTGATCGTGTGTGGCTTACTTTGGACCGCATCAGGCGCCTTTAATCGCCTCCGGCGAAAACGGAGTCCGGCATGATCTTGCACTTTTATTTTGCACGCCGTTTTGCACTGTCCCTTTTTGTGATCACTGGGGTGCTCAGTGCGTTGGTCATGCTGGTCAATCTCATTGACGAATCCCGCAGGTTTGCTGACTACGGCGTCAGCTTGTTGTCGCGCCTGGGTTTGACTTTACTGACCCTGCCCGAAACGCTGAACCAGATTTTGCCGCTGATTATGATTTTGGGCACCGTCAGCCTGTTTATCGGACTGGCGCGGACGTCTGAAATGGTTGTGACGCGGGCATCTGGGCGTTCCGCGATGCGCGCGTTGATCGCGCCGACGTTAATGGCGGCACTTATTGGCGTATTTGCCACGACAACACTGGGGCCGATTGTTGCGGCTACAACCAAACGACATGCCACCCTTTCCAACGATTATCGCGCTGGCGGAATTTCTGCTCTCTCAATCTCTGAAGATGGGTTGTGGCTGCGCCAAGGCGGGCAAACCGGACAAACAGTTATCCGTGCGGCGCGCAGCAATGCGGACGCATCCATACTTTATGACGTGTCCTTTGTGGCCTATGCGCGCGATGGTGGCCCGGCACGACGGATCGAAGCAGGAAGTGCAGCCCTTGGCAACGGCGCGTGGTCTTTAAGGCAAGCCAAGGTGTGGCCGCTTGTGACTGGGCTCAATCCCGAAGCCAACGCAGTGGTGCACGACACATTACAACTGCCCTCAACTTTGACGCTTGACCGCATTCGAGAAAGCCTTGGCACACCCACAGGCGTGTCGATCTGGGACATGCAGGACTTTATCAAGCAACTGGAACAGGCGGGGTTTTCGTCCCGCAAACATCAGGTTTGGATGCAATCAGAACTCGCGCGGCCTCTGTTCCTGATAGCGATGGTTCTAGTTGCCGCCGCTTTCACGATGCGCCATACCCGTTTTGGGGGGACGGGCACTGCAGTGCTGTCCGCAGTGTTATTGGGGTTTGGGTTGTACTTCATTCGCAGTTTTGCACAAATCTTGGGTGAAAACGGGCAAATACCTGTGTTGCTGTCAGCGTGGGCGGCACCTTTGGCTGCGGCCTTTTTGGGGCTCGGCCTTTTGCTTAGGGCCGAAGATGGTTAAAACGCGCGCCTTGATACATGCCCTTTGGGCCTGCTTGTGCCTGACCCTGTCACTTTGGGCGACGGCATCGCATGCGCAAGACGCGGCCGCACCGCCCCCGGCCGTTCTCGTTGCTGATGACATCCAGATCAGTCAGGACCGCCGCCTGATCGCGCGTGGCAATGTCGAAGCATTCCAAGGCACCACACGTCTGACAGCCCAAGCCATCGCCTATGACCCGGACACAGGCCAGTTGACGATCACTGGCCCCATCACTTTGGATGACGGCAGTGGAGCGCGCATCCTTGCCAGTCAGGCCGAGCTCAGCAGCGATTTACAGAACGGCTTGCTGACCGGCGCACGGCTGGTGCTGAACGATCAATTGCAACTGGCTGCCGTGCAACTGGATCTGGTCGACGGACGTTACACCCAACTTTACAAAACGGCCATCACGTCCTGCCGCGTTTGTGCAGATGATCCGCGCCCTCCACTTTGGCAAATTCGTGCGCGCCGCGTGATCCATGACAAAGAAGAACGGCAGCTTTACTTCGATGAAGCACAACTTTTGGTACGCAACACACCAATCTTCTATATCCCACGCCTGCGCCTTCCCGACCCGACCCAAGATCGCGCATCGGGTTTTTTGTTTCCTGAAATCCGATCCGACTCGCAATTGGGCACAGGGCTCAAATTGCCCTATTTTATCAAACTCGGCGATCATCGTGATCTGACGCTGACGCCTTTTCTGTCAAATCGGACACGGACATTGGAATTCCGCTACCGTCAGGCCTTTACGCGCGGACGCATCCAGTTTGAAGGTGCCGTGACCGACGACGACCTTGAACCGGGCGAAAGCCGCGGCTTCCTTTTCGGCGCAGGGCGGTTCGAATTGAACAAAGGATATCGGTTGGAATTTGACATCGAACTGGTGTCCGATGACTCCTACCTGAGCGACTACGGTTTTTTTGTAAGAGACCGGCTGGATAGCCAGATCCAAGTTTCACGAACAAAGCGCGATGAATTTATCCGTCTCGGCTATATCAACTATAAATCCCTGCGCGACGATGAAGATGACGATGTGTCGCCTTCGGACGTGCTTGAAGCACTGTATGAGCGGCGCTTTTTTCCAAGCCGTATCGGCGGCGAAATACGGCTTGCCGCCATCGCGCATGGGCATCACCGGGAATCCGATGTCGACACGGATGCCGACGGTGACGGCATCGTAGATGGGCGCGACGTTGTGCGGCTCAGTGTTGAGGGCGCGTGGCTACGCACCTTTCAAGTCGGCGGTTTGCAAGCGCAGACCCGGCTTGGCTTTGCCGGGGATGCGTTCAATGTCAGTGACGACGCGACATCCAATGGCAGCGACAGTGAATTGACGCCAATGGGCGCACTGACCCTGCGCTATCCACTGGCCAAACAAGGCCGCGGCAGCGCACGCCATGTGATCGAACCCATTTTGCAATTTGCATATGTGGGTGGCGACGGTCTGGATGTGCCCAATGACGAAAGCACCCGCGCCGAATTTGACGAAGGCAACTTGCTCAGCCTGTCGCGCTTCCCTGCCCCCGACCGACGTGATCGAGGGTTTTCAACGGCCCTTGGTGGCACTTGGACGCGCTTTGACCCTGAAGGTTGGTCAGCCAGCCTTACCGTGGCTCAAATTATCCGACAGGACGAACAAGAAGACTTCACAAGCAGCTCGGGCCTAACGGGCACTGAATCCGATTTTCTGCTGGCAGGACAAATGGAATTTGTCGGCGGATTGGCTGTTTCCGGGCGCACTCTGTTTGACAACGACTTTGACGTGACCAAAGCAGAATTGCGCGGCGTTTGGAGCAACAGCCGCCTAGATCTGGCCGGCACCTACGTTTGGATTAACGAAGACCCGGAAATCGATCAAAATTCAGATATTGGCGAAGTGACCATTGATGGTGCTTACCGCATTGATCGATTTTGGACGGCCAGCCTTGATATGCGATACGACATCGTCGAGGGGCGCGCCGCCACGGCAGAGGCCGGGTTGGCGTACGAAAACGAATGCGTGCGCGTCGGATTCAGCCTGAACCGCAGTTTTGCGGACTCAACAACTATTGAGCCTTCCACCAGTCTGGGGGTATCAGTGAGTTTACGAGGTTTCTCGGCCAACACCGGTCAGCGCACCGAGGTACGATCATGCGGAAAGCAGGCGAAATGAGCATCAAGATACGAGCAAAATTATGTTTTTGTGGCGCTTGTGGTCGATTAAAACGTTACGAAGTCTTATCGGTCCGGTTCATCAATCTCATCGTCTGAACTGGGAACATCAAAAGACACACGGAAATCCTCTTCATCTTCGTCTCCGTCATCATCCTCCAAATCATGAAATCCCCCAAAGGCACGTACCAAGGGCACAAGCTTTCGATGATAGTTTCCCATGATATGAAC
>CAZJAW010000127.1:0-6877 GCA_964544035.1 uncultured Rhodobacterales bacterium | reverse complement strand
GTTGTGGATCCAGCGCGTCACGCTCGGTTTTTGGACCCAGCAGAACATCGACGCGGGCAAAGCCGCTGGCCAAAGCGCCCAACATCTCGGCATGGCCAAATCCCGACAGCGCCGACACTTCCATCGGGATCACATGGGCAGGTAGGCCGCGGCCAAAGCGCGCGGCAAGGCTTATCATTTCGCGACCATAAGCGTCATGCACAAGCAGCGTAGCATCCGCGCCGCCTGCCTTGCGGTACGTAGAGGCCAGCGTGTTGATACGGTGAAATATGTGGTCAGACGTCGGTGCGTCATAGGTGATGGCGCCCGAAGGGCAGACCGCCGAGCATGCCCCGCAGCCCGCACAAATCAGCGGGTCAATGGTGACGTGTTCCCCGGCTGATGCAATCGCACCTGTTGGGCAGACATTCAGACAGTTGGAACAAGCTGGTTTTTCCGCGCGAGAATGGGCGCATAGCGAGGGTTCCATCCGTACATACAACGGTTTTTCAAAGGTGCCGACCATCTGGCTGGCAGCCAGGATAGCGTCGGCAACGGCAGGCCCGCTTTTGGGATCGGCGCGTAAGTACCCATCACGTTTTTCGGGTGCTGGAAACAGTGGCGTGCCACCCGTCAGATCAAGAATAATATCGCAGCTCGACATTGCGCCATCGCGCGGTGCGGATAAGGCAGGGGTGCCGCGCCCTCCAAGGGCGCTGTCTTGGAAGGCGTCGATGCGCAGCTCGAACTGACCAAGTGACCCAGTTGCCTGACGCAATGTGCCAATCACGCAGTCATAGGCAGGTGTCGGCGTAATCTCGGACCCCGGCGCGAGCAATACGGTTACAGCCAATACATCCGCCAGTTTGTCTGCCGCAGCAATCGCTGTGTCAGCGCTGCCGATCACCAAACAGGTGCCTTCAGCTATGATGTCGATGGACTTGGGCGCAGGCTCGGTCAATGCGGCATCTGCGATCAGGGCCGCCATTTTAGGGGTCGCATCGCTTGCATCGTCGCTCCATCCGGCGCGGTCTCGGATGTCAACAAATTGCGGCACTTCCGCCTCAAGCTCATCTGCGAGGGCGGTAAAGCGATGCGCTTCTTGTTGACAGGCGATGATATGACCACCTTGGGAAATGGCTTTGGCTGCGACTTCGATATTGTCGATGCATAGGCTGCTATGGCAGGGACCACAGGTCAAACCCGTCGCGGTACTGATGGCCTCGGGATCCAACTTTTGGGAACCCAGGCAATCACACAGTAGTACAGACTTTTGCATAATTATCCTGAGGTTGCGCGACATCGCGGGTAGGTCAAAGCTAGTCAGGAAAACTGCTCACAGTAAACCGAAAAATCCGTGCGATTCTGTTTGGTATACCTTTGCATACGCAGCAAAAACGGCGCTGTTTTCAAACAATGTCGGGAAGGCGCGCAGTGAAACCCATGATAGTATTTGGTTTTTAGAACGCCGCGATGCAGCACGTTCAGACGCACAAAATGGTGAGAAATAAAGGCTTTGTAATTTTGCGGACTTGGTGGATTGTTTGGGTAAGGCCTTTCGAAAATTGTGAGGGTGTTTTTTGTCAAAATCTTATCCCAATGCACTGACCATTCCCGTGGGTGTCGTCGTACGACGCACGCCGGGTGTGACGCGTTGGGCCAAGCACGCATGGCGCGTGTCTGCGGTTTTACCGGGGGCCGGGCCTGCGGATTGGAAGCTGATACGTTCCGTGGAGGATGTTTCTGAATTTCATGCGGCGACACTGCCGCTCACGCTCTATGTTTCTGATGCCGAGGCCTATGCCCACGAATTGCAAACGCGTGAGCCGTCTGTCTATGTCATCTTACGCCAGAATGAGGCTGTGTCGGACTTGCCTTGGCAGGTCGCGGTTGTCACAGCATCGCCCTACGAGGCACAGGACTACTGCGATTCCTCCGAAGAACTGGTCGAAAAAATTCCGATGTCCGACGGGCTGCATGCTTGGATTTTGGAGTTTGTGGAAAAGTACTATGTTGAAGAGGAATTTGTAAAACGCCGCCGCAAAAATATGGATGTGGGTCGAGTGGATGATGGGATTGGCGATCCGCGCATTCGGCAAGCCAGCGATGTATACCGTGCGCCGCGTCGGAAAGCGGTAGTGAATTGAGCGGATTTGGCACCTCTTGGGCGCGTCGCCGCGCCGCTGTCGCCGCAGAGGACGCGGCGGAAGAAATAGCTGCGCAAGAGGCACAGGTGCAGGCCGAGCAGGCAGCCCTTGCTGAAAAGCCAGATGCTGACATCCTAAAAGAACTTGGATTGCCCGACCCCGACAGCATGATCATGGGTGATGATTTCAAGGCGTTCATGGCCAAAACTGTCCCTGCCCATATTCGCAAGCGCGCGTTGCGCACGTTATGGCGCAGCAACCCGGTGCTGGCTTGTGTGGATGGGTTGAACGATTACGACGATGATTACCTGACTGGCAGCACTGGGCAGGGCGTCATCAAGACCAGCTATCAAGTCGGAAAAGGAATGCTGGCGCATCTGATGGAAATGGAGCGTCAGAAGGAAACCGCTGAGGCGACTGATGACGACGTCGAGGTCGAAACGCCCGAGGTTGTGGACTCACCAGAAACTGCATCCGAAACGACGGAAGTTGCCAGCGAAGCGGCCCCCGAACCCGTGGTGGAAGATACGCAGGCTGACCTGCAATCCTTGCCACCGCGCCGGATGCGCTTTCAGTTTGAGGATCAAACCGCATGACCGTCGCTACGGCACAGCCTGAAATTCTGGACGAAGACCGTCTGCGTGCGGATTTATACAACTATTTGGGCCTGATGTTGGTCGGTCCACCTGATCAGATGCTTTTGGACCAGACGGCTGGACTGACTGGCGACGACACTGAACTTGGGCAAGCCATTCAAGGCCTTGCACGGGTTGCAAAAGTGTCCAAACCCAAGGCGGTACAGACTGAATTTAATGCACTTTTCATTGGCCTTGGGCGCGGTGAATTGCTGCCCTACGCCAGCTACTACCTAACGGGGTTCCTGAACGAAAAGCCGCTGGCAAACCTTCGCGCGACGATGGCGAGTTTTGGCATCGAACGTTCTGGCGATGTGTTCGAGCCCGAAGACAATATCGCATCATTGATGGAGATGATGGCCGGTATGATCGTGGGCCGCTTTGGGCGGGTTGCGACAGTTCCGGAACAACAGGCCTTTTTTAATGCTCACATCGGCAATTGGGCAAAGCACTATTTTGAAGACCTTCAGGCGGCAAAATCATCGGTGCTTTATGCATCCTTGGGTGCCGTCGGCGCCGCGTTCATGGAGATTGAGCGCGAAGCATTTCGGATGACAGCAAGTTAACGCGCTTGCTTTTGAACTGGTGGGGATGCCCGCCACAAACAGAAAGGGGAGACATCCCATGAGCGACAAGACAACTGGCGCAAGCCGCCGCGATTTTCTGAAACTGGCAGGAACGTCGGCCCCAGCTGCCGCCGTTGCCGTGGCCTCTGGTGCGACACAGGCCGAAGCGCAGCCCGCTGATTTGTCGTCCGAGACGATGCAAGACACTGCACACACCCGCGCGTATCTCGAAAGTACACGCTTTTAAGAATTGAGCGGCGAATGCCGCCAAAAGAGACGTCCGGCACTGCTGGATAAGGGAGGAATAAGATGCTGAGGAAAAAGACAAATAGTGTAACGCGTCGGTCGGGTCGTGCGTCTATCGTCACAGATCAGAGATCGGATACCATTGATCGACGCGGGTTTTTGCGTGGATCAGGCCTTGCCATCGGGGGCATGACGGCCATTGCCGCAACCGGCGGCACTGTCACCCAAGCCAGCGCACAAACCGCCGCGACCCGTTCGGTCGAGACGATCAAGTCGATCTGTACACACTGTTCTGTGGGCTGCACGGTTATTGCCGAAGTCGACAATGGTGTGTGGACAGGACAAGAACCCGGTTGGGACAGCCCGTTTAACCTTGGGGCCCACTGTGCAAAAGGGGCGGCCGTGCGCGAACACGCACATGGCGAACGGCGTCTTAAGTACCCGATGAAGAAAGAAAACGGCGAATGGGTCCGCATCAGCTGGGAAGACGCGATCAATGAGATCGGCGACGGCATGATGAAAATCCGCGAAGAAAGCGGGCCAGATTCTGTCTATTGGCTGGGGTCGGCCAAGCACAACAACGAACAGGCCTATTTGTTCCGTAAGTTTGCTGGCTATTGGGGTACGAATAACGTCGACCACCAAGCGCGTATTTGCCACTCAACCACTGTGGCGGGGGTGGCCAATACATGGGGCTACGGCGCCATGACCAACAGCTACAACGACATCCACAACTCGCGTGCTATCTTCCTGATCGGCGGCAACCCAGCTGAAGCGCACCCTGTGTCTTTGCTGCACATGCTGCGCGCCAAGGAACAAAACAACGCGCCTCTGATTGTGTGCGATCCGCGCTTTACCCGTACGGCGGCCCATGCGGACGAATATGTCCGCTTCCGTCCCGGTTCGGACGTGGCGCTTGTTTGGGGCATTTTGTGGCACATCTTTGAAAATGGTTGGGAAGATAAGGAATTTATCCGCACCCGCGTTTGGGGCATGGATCAAATTCAGGAAGAAGTCGCGCGCTGGACACCGGAAGAAGTCGAGCGAGTCACCGGCACACCCGGCAGCCAGCTGGAACGCGTTGCGCGCACATTGGCCAACAACCGTCCCGGCACCGTGATTTGGTGCATGGGTGGCACGCAGCACACCAACGGCAACAACAACACGCGGGCGTATTGCGTGCTGCAATTGGCGCTGGGCAATATGGGCACTGCTGGTGGCGGCACGAACATTTTCCGCGGCCACGACAACGTGCAGGGTGCTACGGACCTTGGTGTCCTGGCTGACACTCTGCCCGGCTATTACGGCTTGTCTGCGGGATCATGGGCACATTGGGCGCGTGTCTGGGGCGAAGACCTAGATTGGCTCAAGGGGCAGTTCAGCGATGAAACTGTTGGCGAGACGCCGATGATGAACCTCACCGGTATTCCCGTCAGTCGATGGATTGATGGCGTGCTGGAAGACGGGGCAGACATCGACCAACCCGACAGCACACGGGCGATGGTTCTGTGGGGCCACGCACCAAACAGTCAAACCCGTATGAAGGAAATGAAGACGGCGATGGAAAAGCTCGACATGCTTGTCGTTGTGGACCCTTATCCGACAGTTTCGGCTGTGTTGCATGACCGTGAAGACGGGGTTTACCTGCTGCCGGCGTGTACGCAGTTCGAAACACGTGGTTCTGTGACTGCGTCGAACAGGTCGCTGCAATGGCGTGATAAAGTTGTCGAACCGCTATTTGAATCCAAGACGGACCATTGGATCATGGCACGTTTCGCGGAAAAATTTGGTTTCCACGACCGAATTTTCCGCAATATCGCAATGGATGAAGGGGACGAACCCAACGTCGAAGACATCACGCGTGAATTCAACAAAGGCATGTGGACCATCGGCTATACAGGGCAAAGCCCTGAACGGCTGAAGAAGCACATGGCCAACCAGCACACCTTTGATCGCACGTCCTTGCGCGCGATTGGTGGCCCGGCAGATGGCGACACCTACGGCATGCCATGGCCTTGCTGGGGCACCGCCGAGATGAACCACCCCGGCACAGCGAACCTGTATGACATGTCGCTGCCTGTGGCCGAAGGTGGCCTGACGTTCCGCGCCCGCTTTGGGGTGGAACGTGACGGTGACAATCTGCTGGCCGAAGGTGTCTTTAACCCCGGTTCCGAGATCGAAGATGGCTATCCAGAGTTCACCATGCAAATGCTGATTGATCTTGGTTGGGACGGCGATCTAACGCCTGAAGAAGCCGAAGCAATCGAAGCCGTTGCTGGCCCGAACACCAACTGGAAAACTGATCTATCTGGCGGTATCCAGCGGGTGGCGATTGCGCATGGTTGCGCCCCCTTCGGTAACGCCAAGGCCCGCGCTGTGGTCTGGACCTTCCCTGATCCCGTGCCAATCCACCGCGAACCGCTGTATTCCAACCGTCGCGATCTGGTCGCCGACTATCCAACTTACGAGGATAAAAAGTTCTGGCGCGTGCCAACCATGTACGCCTCGATCCAGGAAAAGGATTTTTCGGCAGACTATCCGATGATCCTGACCTCTGGGCGTTTGGTCGAATATGAGGGCGGCGGCGACGAAAGCCGATCCAACCCTTGGCTGGCTGAATTGCAGCAAGACATGTTTGTCGAAATCAACACGCGGGACGCCAACAACTTAGGCGTACGCGACGGCGAACAAGTCTGGGTCGAAGGGCCCGAAGGCGGCAAGGTCAAAGTGATGGCCATGGTGACGGAACGTGTCGGGGAAGGGGTGGCGTTTATGCCGTTCCACTTTGGCGGTCACTTGGAAGGTGTTGATCTAAGGGATAAATACCCTGAAGGGGCTGACCCATTTGTGTTGGGTGAATCTTCGAACACCGCGCAAACCTATGGCTATGACAGCGTAACCCAGATGCAAGAGACCAAGGCGACTCTTTGCAAAATCACGACAGCATAAGGGAGAAGTAGAATGGCTAGAGCAAAATTTCTCGTTGATGCTGAACGCTGCATTGAATGTAACGCCTGTGTCACAGCCTGTAAGAACGAACACGAAGTGCCGTGGGGGATCAATCGCCGCAAGGTGGTAACGATCAACGACGGCTCGCCGGGGGAACGCTCGATCTCGGTGGCGTGTATGCATTGTTCAGACGCGCCGTGTATGGCCGTCTGTCCAACCGACTGTTTCTATCAGACAGAAGACGGTGTGGTGCTGCACTCCAAAGATCTCTGCATCGGGTGTGGGTATTGTTTTTATGCCTGCCCCTTTGGTGCGCCGCAATTCCCGCAGGCGGGCAACTTTGGTTCGCGCGGCA
>CAZJAW010000126.1:0-6899 GCA_964544035.1 uncultured Rhodobacterales bacterium | reverse complement strand
CTGCAATGCTGGAAGCCGACATTCGACGGGGAGCGGTCAAGGTCTGCTCCTGTAGGAGAACGAATGCCTGCGTCGCACAGTTTCGGATCTGACTTGGGATAAGTTGATCTTACCGGAAACCGCACAGGGAAACGTCTGAGCCCCTCGCGTCGGCGCGCCTGCATCGCTCTGGTTCGCCGTCAGATGAAGGTATCTAAGCATCGCGGTTGTCGCGTCCTGAACCTGCACCGATCCACAGTCATGGCTTTCGAAACCTACCCAACGCTCGTTTCCCGAACCCCTGACACGCAAGTTCGATCGCGTCTTCACGATTCCCGAGCCTGCCTACTATACGCCGACAAGGCGTGCGTCGCAGAACTTGCGAGAAATACTAGGCTCTCTAACCATATCATACTTTGTGAAAAACTGGTCGGAGCGAGAGGATTCGAACCTCCGACCCCCTGTACCCAAAACAGGTGCGCTACCAGGCTGCGCCACGCTCCGACCGTGCGCCCCTCTTAGACGGGCTCTTCGGGTTTGAAAAGACCTAACAGGGCCAGATTGCACTGTCTTGTGAAAAGCTGGGGTGACGCAGCTGGTCGCCGACCTCAATTCCCATGCGTTCAGCCAGCCCACCATTGATTTCCAAGACATGTGTCAGGTCTTCGCCACCAAAAATCGTGGTCTCGTCCAAAGGAATCGCACGGGCATGAATGTTGCGGATCACGCCTGTCTCGTCCACGAACAGCATATCAAGCTCGATCAACGTGTTGCGCATCCAAAACGCCAGCGTACTGGGCTTGTCATAAACAAATAACATCCCTGCCGAAATCGGCATCGAGGGGCGATTCATCAGACCGATCTCGCGTTCTGCGGGATCGTCAGCAATTTCTACAGAAAAACGTGCCTCACCAAAGTCGCCCTTGATCCAAACCGAATCGTCGCGGCACTCCGCCCAGGCAGCTCCGGCAGACGCGCAGCTCACCGCAAGCGCCATGCCCAACTGCGTGAAGCCGTTCCTAGTCATCGTCAGATTGATGGACAGCCGCTTCCCATGGCAGCACTTCGGCCGCCATTCTTCCGCGCTTGCCATTGATCACGCGCATCGCCAGTGCCTCGCCCGGGGCAAGGTCTGACAAGCCGGAACGTCGCAGCACTTCAAGGTGCAAAAACACGTCATCAGAAGACCCAAAGGCATTGGCGAATCCAAACCCTTTGCCCTTGTCGAACCATTTAACCCGACCTGGCTCCATAGTGGCTTGCGCAATTTCAGACTCATCTAGGAACGCAATGTCAGCTAACGGCGCACCTTCCGGGTGTTCTGGGGGCTGAATGCTCAGCACTTCGACGGCTTGCACTCCGCGTTCGGTCTTTTGTGTACGTACGCATAAGGCGGCGCCATCCGCGACCGAGGATTGGCCAAAGTTACGCAAAACATTGACGTGCAGAAGAATGTCGGGCCCATCGGCCTCGGACACGATAAAGCCAAACCCCTTAACAGGGTCGAACCACTTCACAGTCCCCGATACGTCTTCAGTGTGTTCTGAGTATTCTGCCACGCCCTAGCTTTCCAAACTTCTTTTACCACCGCCCAAGACTTGCTCTATTTTATACCCCAGTTTCAAGTGATAATAGCTGGTAACGTTCAGTTACCTGCATTTCACGTCATGAAACTTTCAGGGGTTGAGACGGATAGCCTGCCATGCCTCCGCCGGGTTTGCCCGTTTCCAGCGGAATCGGTCATGCAAACGAAACGCCCCATCGGCCCAAAATTCGATCTCAGTTGGGATGATCCGATAGCCCCCCCAAAAGGGTGGCCGCTTGGGGTTTGGGCCATGCTGCGCTGTGACTTTGGCAACTTTTGCCATAAGCGTTGCGCGTCCATCCAAGGGTTGACTTTGATCTGACGCCCACGCGCCCAAACGGGATTTTAGCGAACGAGACTGATAATATGCATCCGCTTGCGGCCCGTCTTCTTTTTCCACATGGCCCCGGACCCTGACCTGACGGCGCAACGATTTCCAGTGCATCACAAAGGCCGCCTTTTGCGCGTGATCCAGCTCTGACGCTTTTTGACTGCCGTAATTGGTATAAAAAACAAACGCATGCTCTTCGACCTCTTTGAGCAACACCATACGTGCGTTGGGCATGCCACTGGCATCGACTGTCGACAGCGCAATCGCGCTCGGGTCATTGATCTCTGCCGCCTCGGCCTCGGCCAACCATGCACGCACGATGGCAAAAGGATCGTCCCCTGCAAATATTCCGTCCCGATCCGACATCGGCTTCTCCCTTTATCCGGCCTTTTCAGCTAATGCGCGATTGGGCAGTGTTCAACCATATCGCTCTCTCTTGATGCGCTCATGCCAATGGCCTAAAGCTGAACGACGAAATCGAGGGAACGGGTGGGCATAACAATGGCAACAGACCTGATGGCTGGCAAGCGAGGTCTTATCATGGGCCTTGCCAATGACAAATCAATCGCATGGGGCATTGCGCGTGCATTGCGTGGCGCTGGGGCCGAACTGGCCTTTTCCTATCAAGGGGATGCGTTGAAAAAGCGCGTTGACCCGCTGGCCGCCCAACTGGGCAGTGACATAGTGTTGCCGTGCGACGTGGGCGATGAGGCGTCAATGGATGCTTTGTTTGCAGATTTGAAAGACCGCTGGGGCGGCATCGACTTTCTGGTGCACGCTATTGGTTTTTCGGACAAAAACGAACTGCGTGGCCGGTATGTCGATACCAGCCGCGACAACTTCACCATGACGATGGATATTTCTGTCTATTCGTTTACGGCCGTGATGGCGCGTGCAGAGAAGTTGATGAACCCTGGTTCTAGCGCTGTCACGCTGACCTATTACGGCGCCGAGCAGGTGATGCCTCACTATAATGTGATGGGAGTCGCCAAGGCCGCACTTGAGGCGTCAGTCAAATATTTGGCCGAGGATTTGGGCAAAGATGGTATCCGCGTCAACGCAATCAGTGCAGGCCCAATCAAGACGCTGGCCGCGTCTGGCATCGGCGATTTCCGCTACATTATGAAGTGGAACGAATACAACTCGCCCCTGCGCCGCAACGTGAGCATCGAAGACGTTGGAAAATCAGCGCTTTACCTGTTGTCGGATTTGTCCAGCGGCACGACGGGCGAAAACTTGCACGTGGATGCGGGCTATCATGTTGTGGGCATGAAGGCAGTGGACGCGCCCGATATCTCCAAGGGGTGATAGGCATGAGCCTGACACTCGCCGACTTGCTTGCTTTCAACGCCGTCTTGTTGGTGGCGCTACTTTCGCCCGGCGCGGCAATGTTGTTCATCACACGTGCAACGGTGACATCAGGACGTGGCGCCGGGATCGCGACGGGTGTTGGTCTTGGCACGGCGGCAGCTATTTGGTCGTTGGCGGCCTTGCTGGGGCTGGATGTCGTTTTTCGTTTGTTTCCTTGGACTTACACAGCGTTGAAGGCGGGCGGTGCGATTTACCTGATCTGGATCGCTGTTCAGACATGGCGAAACGCGCATACCCCATTGGGAGAAACCCCAATGCCAAACGGACGCGCCTTTGCAGCGGGCATGCTGCTAAATTTCGGCAATCCCAAATCGATGCTTTTTGCTGCCGCCGTTATTGTCGTCGTCTTCCCAAAAGGATTGGCGCCGTTGGACATCTCGTTGATCGTCATAAACCACTGGCTGCTGGAACTGGCGTTCTATGCGTTGTTTGCGTCCGTTCTGAGCGCACCACCTGCTCGGCGCGCTTATATCAGCCTGAAACCCACCTTTGACCGTATCGCGGCCACTGTGCTAGGCGCACTTGGGTTGCGCCTGATCCTGGAGAAATAGCATGGCTGACCGCCTTCCTCACGAAAAAGGGTTCCACATCAGTTGGGACCAGTTGCACCGTGACAGCCGCGCGCTGGCTTGGCGCTTGGATGGCAAAGGGCCGAATGATGGCCTTTGGCGCGCTGTCGTGGCCATCACCCGCGGCGGCATGGCCCCAGCCATGATCGTGGCGCGCGAGCTCGATATCCGCACAGTCGATACAATTTCAGTTAAGTCTTACCACTCCAGTGGCGGCAAAGCCGACGAGCGGCGCGACGCCGAAGTTCTGAAGTCACCGGATGCAAAGCTGATGGGCGACGGCGACGGCATCCTGATCGTGGATGATCTGGTCGATTCGGGCAAAACACTGGAATTGGTGCGCGCGCGCTATCCCAAGGCGCATTTTGCAACTGTCTATGCCAAACCCAAAGGTGAGCCGATGGTAGACACATTCATCACCGGCGTCAGCCAAGACACATGGATCTTTTTCCCATGGGACATGGCCCTGCAATATGTCGAACCTTATCGCGGTACAGACTAACCTCGCAGGTCTGTTCCAGTAATGAGTATTTATGGAACAATGAAGATGAACCACTTGGGTTTCATTGTTCTCCAAATACTCAAGTCACCCGGCGCCAAATAGAGGACCCTATGATCCCGACACGCACCAGTGCAACGTTCCCGCCACCCGTGATGGAAGCCCGTCGCTGGCTAGAAGGTGTGTCCTTCGACGCGGACCGCCCGCTCATTAACGTCAGCCAAGCCGCACCTGTCGATCCTCCCCCGCCGGCCTTGCGCCAAGCGATGGCTGATGCAGCACTTAACCAAGATGACGCGCACCTTTATGGCCCAGTGCTTGGCATGCCAGCACTGCGGGACGCCTTGAGCGCTCAGATCAATACGCATTATGATGCAAACACGCATGCGGGCCAGATATGCATTACATCGGGCTGCAATCAGGCGTTCGCGTCCGTACTGTCGTCGCTTTGTGCCGAAGGGGATGAAGTCATCCTGCCAACCCCATGGTATTTCAACCACAAAATGTGGTTGGACATGACAGGTGTGAACGCTGTCGCCCTGGCCGCTGGGGCCGATATGCTGCCTGACGTGGATGCTGCCGCAGCCCTGATCACCGAGCGCACCCGCGCCATCGCTCTTGTCACCCCCAACAACCCCGCGGGTGTTGAGTACCCTGCTGAACTTGTCCACGCCTTTTACGATCTAGCCAAAGCTCGCGGCATTGCGCTGATCGTGGACGAGACTTATCGCGATTTCGACAGCCGTACAGGTGCGCCGCACCTACTGTTTAAGCAGGACGGCTGGGAAGATACGTTTATCCATCTCTATTCCTTTTCCAAAGCCTACCGCCTGACGGGCCACCGAGTGGGCGCGCTTGTGTCGTCGCCTGCGCGGCTGGCAGAATGCGAAAAGTTCCTCGACACCGTTGCCATCTGTCCCGGTCAGATCGGCCAATACGCCGCCCTTTGGGGAGTTGAGAACTTATCCCAGTGGGTCGCCGACGAGCGGGACGAAATCCTAAGGCGACGCGCTGCGATCAATGCAGGTTTCCCCGCACTCAAAGCCAAAGGTTGGAATCTGCTGGGCCTTGGTGCCTATTTTGCTTACGTCTCGCACCCCTTTCAGGTGTCCTCGGCAGATCTTGCACCGCGACTGGTACGTGAAGCAGGTATTTTGTGCCTTCCCGGCACAATGTTCTGGCCAGAAGGTGCACCAGAAGGTCAGCGCCAGTTGCGCATCGCCTTTGCCAATTTAGACGCAAGCGGTATCTCAACGCTGTTTGAACGCCTTGGTGCCCTTGATCTGTGAAGCGAAGCGCCCTTGCTCGTCGGGGCGCGCGCAGCTAGATAACTTCTAACTGATTTAACCCCGAAAGAGGGCACGCATGGCCAAGGGCTCGAACACGTTTTCCAAAACCGCAATCTGGATCCTTATGGGTTTGCTAATCCTTGGCCTTGGTGGCTTTGGCGCAACCAACCTTTCGGGCACCATCCGCACCGTCGGCAGCGTCGGCTCCAAACATATCGATGTGCAAGAATACGCGCGTACACTGCAGCAGGAAATACAAAACGTCAGCCGCCAAAGCGGCAGCCAGTTGACCTTTGCACAGGCGCAACAAATCGGACTTGATCAAGCTGTTCTCGCACGCCTAGTGCGCGCCCGCGCGCTTGACAACGAAGCCGAGCAAATGGGCTTGAGTGTGGGCGATGAAACCCTGCGCGACGAGATTTTGAACATTCCGTCCTTTCAAGGCCTTGATGGAGAATTTGACCGCGACGCCTATCGCTTTGCGTTGGAACAGTCCGGCAGCAACGAATCCCAATTTGAATCACAGTTACGCGATGAAGTTGCGCGCTCGCTCTTGCAGGGCGCAATTATGTCGGGTGTGAGCATGCCTGAAACATATGCCTCGACGCTTGTGTCTTTTCTAGGTGAGACACGCGATTTTACATGGGTGCGCCTTGGTCAGGCCGATCTGGCCGAACCGCTGCGCGAAATATCACCAGAAGAACTGCGCACGTTCTACGAAGACAATCTTGACGACTACGAACTGCCAGAAACCAAGCGCATCACCTTTGCTGTTTTGACACCTGACATGATTGTCGACAGCATGGAGATCGACGAAGCCACGTTGCGTTCCGAATATGATGCACGCTTAAACGAGTTCAACAGCCCCGAACGGCGCCTTGTTGAGCGTCTTGTATATCTGGACGCCGATGCGGCAGATCGCGCAGCTGCGCAACTTGAAGTGGGCGGAACAACATTTGAGACGTTGGTCGAAGATCGCGGCCTTGCACTTTCGGACATCGATCTTGGCGATGTGTCACGGCTGGAACTCGACGCAGCAGGTGAGGATGTGTTCAACGCTGAAGTCGGTGATGTCGTCGGCCCCCTGCCCTCGACGCTTGGACCTGCTTTGTTTCGGGTGAACGGAGTTTTGCCCGCACAAAGCATTTCGTTTGAAGACGCGTCTGTCCGGTTGCGCGAAAGATTGGCCCAGGACGCGGCGCGCCGTCAGGTGTCTGTACTGGCAAGCGAATTCGACGATCTTTTGGCTGGCGGTGCGACACTCGAAGAATTGGAC
>CAZJAW010000125.1:0-6901 GCA_964544035.1 uncultured Rhodobacterales bacterium | reverse complement strand
CTTCTTTTGACAATTTAACCAACTTAATTGTCGTCGAATTCGTAACAATTCCATAGCAACGCCCTCATTTCGCCCCGATTGTGCACAAAGATATAACTGTAATTTATTATAAAGAGGTGCCGAATTGTGACGTGGCAAGATGAAATGTTCGCCCAAAGGCTTGATCGTTTGGACAAAAAGCAGTTGCGTGGGCGCAAGTTGCATCAAAATCAAGGCGCTTGGGTCAATCGTCCACGTACGCGCCGGAACATCAACTTGGGTCTTGTGGTTTCGATTTTTGGGGCGGGTTTAATTGGACTTGTATCCGTACCCTTGTCGCGATTGGCAATGTTTCATAGCCGCGGCTTAGGTAATCCTGCAGACAATGAAAAACTAGTCATGGCGATAGATGGCGTATTTGCATTTTGCGTAGCTTACTTTTTGGTCCGCATGATGCTTACTGCTTCGTCCAAAGCGCACATGATCGCTCAAGTTGCGGGTATCTGGATTGCGCTGTTGACGATGCACAACTTTGTCCATGCACAACCAGAGCTTTGGTCGCAGGCCTTTTCTAAGGAATGGGTTCGAAACACGATAGCAACAACCGAGCCACAAACTCTGTATCTGTTTGGTACAGGCTTCCCATGATTCTGGGGTAGAATGTCCTCATTGACAGCTCTGTTTTCGTTATCGCAGGACAATTTCAGCCCACGGGGAAAACAGAGTGCAAAATATCCTTGGTTTTGGCCCAGTTACTGGCTTAATCTTACGCCACGGGCTGAATTTGGCCGAATTTAACAGGTGGGAGACCTAAAATGGGCAAACGCGACGAACTTATCGCGCAATATGCAGACGATCTGAAAAACAAATGTGGCATGTCACCGGACATGGCATTGTTAACCAAAGTGACGATCGGTTGCGGTCCCTCAATCTATAATGCAGACGCATCTACTGTCGCGGGCAGCCAGAAATCTGAGCTTGAAACCGTCAAGACCAGCTTTCTAATGAAGAAACTCGGTCTGAGCGATGGTCCTGAGCTGATGGAAGCCATCAACAAGGTGATCGAAATTTACGGTAAATCCGAACGCAACAAATACCGCGCTGTGGTTTATTACATGCTGACCAAGCACTTCGGCAAAGAATCCGTCTACAGCTAAGGCTCCGCCTTACAGCAAGTTCGAAACACCCGCTGGTTAAGCGGGTGTTTCTGTTTTGGGTCGAATGCAACGGACTATAAAATTGCATTTTTTCCCAAACCTGACTAAGGATTAGGTGTCAGACCAGAAAGGTCAGACCCGATATTTTTGCACACGTGCGGTGGCTCTTGGGAGTGCGTGCCGGGGTAAAAGGGTTCTGATCACAGTGGTTCAGGACCCTTTTTCTTTTACAACAGCGTCAAAACTGCACCGATCACGGTACATCCAAATGTGGCGTAACCACCGTCGATCAGTGTCAAACGAAACGGTCGACCACCAAAAGCGTAAAACGTGGCGATCCATGGTGTAACCAGAAACAAACCAATCCCAAATCCAGAAACAGCTCCTGCGCCAAAGGTATCAATGCCGCTCAGCGCGAACATATGGCGCATCATGCCAGCCACGACAATCGTACCGACTAAACTGGTGATATAGGGAATAGGGTTCGCTCGGTTCGCGGGCGCGCCGCTGTCATCTAAGGCCACACCTGACGCCTCCATCCAAGGCTTGGCAAGCAATGTGTACCAGATGGCTCCAAACATGAATCCGGCAATTCCAGCACCAAATACAGACAAAAACCCCATGTGACCCTCCGTTGCAATTTAATGCAAACATGCCAGAACGAGCATAAAACGGCTAGAGATTTAGGCTGAAACGCCTGCCAACTCACAAACGACTCGCCATTCCTCTGCTTTGACCGGTTGCACGGACAGACGCGAATTGCGGATCAAAGCCATCTCGGTCAGCCGATCATCCGTTTTAACCATCTCAAGCGTGACGGGTGTTTTGACGGGTGCGATGGCTTTAATATCCACACACTCCCAGCGTTCATCATCGGTCGTGCTGTCAGGATGGGCCAAGGCGATCACCTCGACGAGTCCAACCACCGCCTTTTCAGACTGCGAGTGATAGAAAAAACCACGGTCGCCCACTGCCATCTGGCGCATAAAATTGCGGGCCTGATAGTTGCGCACACCGTCCCATTCTTCGCCTGCGTCACCTTTGGCAACTTGATCGTCCCAACTCCAAGTCGAAGGTTCAGATTTGAACAGCCAGAAATTCACGCGCCCATCACCTGTTTCCACGCTGTGATCTGCACGTCGCGAAACAGACCCGCCTTAGCGTAAGGATCATTGTCAGCCCACGCCTGTGCTGCGGCCAAGTCCGGCACGTCCAGCACGATCAGCGATCCACAAGGTTGGCCTTCGGCATCAAGAAATGGACCCGCTTTCTGAACAACGCCGGTGCTTTCCAAATAGGCCAGATGATCGGGCCGGTTTTCCATACGAACAGGCAACGCGCCGTCCTTGTCCCATGCCATCAACGCAAACGTCATTTCATTCCTCCTTCAACGGGCGCGCCAGCAATTGCTCCATCGCGCCTTTCATATCCAAATGCCCATCCACCAAATCCGCAACTGTCGCGCACAGCGGCAACTCCAACCCATGCGCGGTTGCGACATGCCGCAAAGCCCGCGCTGTCGCGGCCCCTTCGACAGTGATGCTGGCATCAAATTCCGTTCCAGCGCCAAGAGCAAGGCCCAGACGATAGTTACGCGACTGATCGCTGGTACAAGTCAGCGTTAGATCTCCAAGACCGCTCAGACCCATCAACGTCTCCGCCTCTGCGCTAAAGGCGGCTGCGACCCGCTGCATTTCCGCAAAACCGCGGGTCATCACAGCCGCACGCGCGCTGTCCCCAAGCCCGGCACCCATCACCGCACCGCATCCAATCGCAATAACGTTTTTCAACGCGCCGCCCAGTTCCGCACCCACCACATCGGTACTGCGATAAAGCCGCACCGTCGGCGACGACAATTGCGTCTGTACCCTGCGCCCGGTTGCATCATCCGCACAGGCAAGGGTCAACGCAGTTGGCAATCCGCGCGCAATATCGGTGGCAAAGCTTGGCCCCGTCAGCACCGCAACACGGTGCGCGCCTTTCAAAACCGCAGAAGGTCCCTGCCCGGAAACCAAATCGATCCCCTTGCAGCAAGCAACCACCGTTTTACCGCTCAAATTGACAGAGGTCACAAACCTTGAAAGCGCCTGCATAGGTACGGCGATTAAAACCGTATCCGCTTGCAAAGCAGCCTCTAGTCGGTCGGAGACGGTCAAATTGTCTGGAAACGGGACGCCCGGCAGCCGCGCCGTGTTCTCCCGTCTTGCAACCATATCGCGGACATCACGCGCCCATAGCATCACAGGTACTTCTCGGGCCCATGTCACCGCCAACGCCGTGCCAAAAGCACCGGCACCGATCACAGCAATGCTCATGCCTTCGCCCCCTTCTTGCCCGATCCAAGCATCGCGACACTGCTGGTATCCAATGGCATGCGCGGTCTTGCTGACAAATCCATTCCATCTGGCGCACGGAGTGTCATCTGTTCAATCCCTGCCGCTGCGATCATTGCGGCATTGTCAGTGCACAGCGCGAGTGGGGGTGCCAGAAATTGTGTGTCAAACTGTGTAGAAACAGCCTCTAGACGGGCGCGAATGGTCATGTTCGCCGCGACACCACCAGCCACACAAAAGGTCGGAACCGCAGGGGACAAGGCCAGATACAAATCTAACGCGCGCGCAGCCTTACCCGATAAGCTGTCACTGACCGCCGCCTGAAACGACGCGGCCAAATCAGCCTGATCCTGTGCGCGCAAACCGCCTAGCTCGGCCACAAGATCATCCCGTACCCGCAATACGGCCGTTTTCAGCCCCGAAAAGCTTAGATCACATCCCGGCTTGTTCGCGAGCGGGCGGGGAAAGGCAAAGCGCGCCGGATCACCCTCTTTAGCAATGACCTCAATGGCAGGTCCGCCGGGCTGACCCAACGCCAACAAGCGCGCAACTTTGTCGAAGGCTTCGCCCGGAGCGTCATCAATGGTGCCACCCAGACGCTCAAACCGGTCTGCACTATGGGCGATCAGAAACTGGCAATGCCCACCCGAAACCAGAAGCATCAAGTAAGGGAAAGCGACGCCATCCGACAATCGCGGTGTCAACGCATGGCCCGCCAAATGGTTCACACCATACATGGGTAAACCCGTCGCAGCCGACAGCCCCTTTGCCATCATCACACCAGACACGACGCCTCCTATCAGACCGGGACCGCAAGTCACCGCAATCGCATCGATGTCGTTCAGGCTAACGCGCGCCTGCTCTAATGCGGCGACAATGCTTACATCCAACCGTTCCACATGCGCGCGCGCCGCGATCTCTGGTACGACGCCTCCAAAATTCGCGTGCAAATCTGTCTGGCCAAAAACAATCGAGGAAAGCACCCTCATATCGCCAGGCACGCCACGCACCACTGCCGCCGCAGTATCGTCGCAGCTGCTTTCCAGTCCCAGCAGGGTTTTGACAGAAGTCATGGGGCAAGATCCGTTGCACGTCAGGCCCGCGCGAGGTAACACTTTGCACCGTGGCAAACAATGCATCCCCCGAACGTATTCCCTTGATCTTGACGCGACCTAAACCCGCGTCAGAGAGCTTTTTTGCTACCTTGCCAGAAAATGTACGCACGCGTTTTGATCCGATTTTCAGCCCACTGATCAATATCGTGGACCTCGGCACGCCCGTTTCCATGTCACGCCGAGACGCGGCAATCTTTACCTCAGCCAATGGTGTTGAGTTTGCACCAGAAGGCGACGGTCGCACGGCCTTTTGTGTCGGAGACGCCACAACACAAGCTGCCAAGCGCAGGGGATGGGCAGCAAAGCAGGCAGGTCTGGATGCAAAAGCTTTGATTGCAACTCTGATCGCCAAACGTCCAAAGCAGCGTCTTTTTCATTTATCGGGAAAACACACGCGCGGTGACGTGGCGGGACATTTGGATCAGTCAGGATTGAGCGTGGAGCATCTCACACTCTATGATCAGCAGCTCTGTGATTTGACGGAAACGGCCGCAAATTCCCTTTTAAGGGAAAAACGAGTGATCGTTCCCCTTTTCTCACCGCGCACGGCGGCGCAGTTTGTCGCAGTTGCACCGCGAACGACGTCAGTTCATGTTATATCACTGAGCGTTTCCGTCGCCGACGCACTTGGATCGGCACCGCTGGCGAGTTTGACGATCGCAACGCAACCAGACGCTCAAGCAATGGGCGCCGCGATAGACGAACTAACCAAGACGACCTGATTGCACCGCAGCGGGTTGAGGGGGCGCAGGGGGCAGAGTAGAGTTTACATCGGCGCGATAAGCGTCAAAGAATCGGAAGGGGGAGAAGACCTTGGCTAAACGCAAAAACTCAAAGAAGGCGACCAAGGGCGCTTCAACCTCAGAGTCGACAAAATCGGATGTTGTCGACGCCACTGCGGTGGATGTCAGCGAGACACCGGTAGATGTTCCAGAACCTGATGCGGAATCGCTGGAAACAACTGACTATGATCGATTCCAAGCTGGAGAAACGCCTGATGTTCCATCGGACGTCGAAACCTCAGATGTCGAAAGCACAATGGACGTTGAGCCTGACATCGACGCCGAAACTATCGAAATGTCCGATGAGTCTGATGACACCGAATTTTCAGACGAATCATATGAGCCTGAGCCTGACTACGTAGTCGAACCGCTTCCTGTCCAACCGGAACCCGCACGCGCGTCGGTTCTGCCTTTGATTTTGGCGGGCATAGTGACAGCCGTGCTTGGGTTCTTAGCTGCTCGCAGCGACTTATTGTTGCAAACCCCGCGCGCAGACACACCTCAAGTTGACCCTGCTATTGCCGAAGGTTTGGCCGATGTCACCAATCGTCTAACCGCACTCGAAGCAACAGTTGCCGCTTTGCCAGCACCTGCCGCAGAGGTGGATCTCGCTCCGATCAACAATCAAATCGGTGAACTTGTTGAGCAAACGGGCACGATCGCCCCGATAGCCGAACGCCTGGACGCTCTGACGGAACAGGTCGATGCCATCGCTGCGCGCCCGCAGGTCGACGTCTCTGTTCCTGAGGAGGCGCTAAACGCCGCCCTCGCTGAATTGCGTGATACGTCCAGCAAGCAGCAGGCAGAAATCGATACACTACTGGATGATGCACGCGCGATCCGTGTGGAAACCGAAGCGGCTGCAAACGCAGCACTCCAACGCGCAGCCTTGGCCAAAGTAATGTCCGCCGTTGATACTGGATCGCCCTTTGCAACTGCGCTGGGTGATCTGGAACAAGCGGGTGCAACTGACGTACCGGACGCGCTGAAATCTGCAGCTGACGCAGGTGTCGCGCCTTTGGCCGTTTTGCAAGAATCGTTCCCAGATGCTGCACGCACTGCTCTTGCTGCTGCTCGAAACGACAACAAAGACAGCAGCGGCTTGGGTGGCTTCTTGCAACGCCAACTTGGCACACGATCTGTTGCTCCGCGCGAAGGATCCGACGCCGATGCAGTACTGTCACGCATGGATGCCGCAATGCGCGCGGGTGATCTGGAAAACACGCTGGTTGAGGTGGACCAACTGCCCGAGCCGGCGCGTGAAGCCATGGCAGCATGGTTGGAACAGGCGCAAATGCGCTCCGACGCCGTATCAGCGGCAAATACACTGGCTGACCGCCTGTCCGCACTCTGAAGGGGCCTTTTCATGATCTGGTCATTGTTTAAAATTATCTTCTTCATCGCAGCCATCGCTGCACTCGCACTCGGCGCTCAGTGGCTGCTCAACTACAACGGCAGCATACAAATCGATACGGGCAAGACAGAATTCACACTCAGTCCACTTGTTTCAGTCATCGGAATGATCCTTCTGGTAC
>CAZJAW010000124.1:0-6918 GCA_964544035.1 uncultured Rhodobacterales bacterium | reverse complement strand
TTACAAGCCCGTTTGTTAAGCGTCATCAATGAACAAGGCACGCCAGCAGAAACACGGATTGTCGGGATCTCAAACCTGCAAGAGGCCGGGCGCACATCCGAGGACGCGTTGCGTCCAGATTTGTTTTACCGTCTAGCCGCCCTCAAAATCACAGTGCCGCCGTTGCGCCAACGCGGCGAAGATATCCTGACATTGTTTACCCGATTTTCGGATCAATTTGCTGATGAATACGGCTGCGGTGCGCCCAAAGTCTCTGCGCAAGAGGCGGCACAATTGCTGCAGGCCCCATGGCCCGGCAATGTGCGCCAACTCATTAACATCGCGGAACGTGCTGTATTGCAATCGCGCAGAGGCACGGGATCCATCGCATCGCTTTTGATGAATGATCACGAAGAAATGCAGCCCGTGATGACCACCGAAGGCAAACCGCTGAAAGAATACGTCGAGGCATTTGAGCGCATGTTGATCGACAACACCATGCGTCGCCACAAAGGCTCGATTGCCTCTGTCATGGACGAACTCTGCCTGCCACGCCGGACATTGAACGAGAAGATGGCGAAATACGGGCTACAGCGGTCAGACTACCTTTGAATGTCTGTTTCAGACTGTTGAAAAGAGTGACCAGCGGTGCGTCCTGCGGTCATTTTCATTTCTGCACGCGCGTGTCAGACGACAGGTGACGTTGAACCTGACAAGGCGATAACCCCATGGCACCTCCGGACGCGTATTTGTTTGATATGGATGGGCTGCTGCTGGACAGCGAGCGGGAGTATCTGCGGCAGGCGTTAGCTTTGCTGGAACCGACAGGGCGCACGCACGACGACATTCACGCGTTCTTTTTGACGATGGTGGGCAGCAGCGGCGCAGAATCTGTGGCGCGCATCACGGCTTATCTTGGAGATGCCGAAGCAGCCGAAGCGTTTAACAAGGATTGGCACAAAAACGTTGCAGCTGCTCTTGAGCAAGGTGTGACGTTGCGCCCCACCGTGCGCCGGACCCTGACTGCTTTGTCTGAGCTGGGGTGTCGTATGGCGGTGGTGACATCGACACATGGCCATCGCGCGCGTCAGTATCTGGGTGACGCAGGCTTGCTCAGCTTTTTTGAAAAGGTAACGGGCGGGGATGAAGTGTCGCGCAACAAACCACACCCTGCGCCTTATCTGGAAATGGCCGCGTTTTTGGGGGTGAACCCGACTGAATGCGCCGCGTTTGAGGACAGTGACCGCGGGATCGCATCGGCCATGGCCGCAGGATGCCGCGGCGTTCAAATCCCTGACATGCGGCCCAAAAATCTGCCGTTGCCAGATTTGGGGCAGGGGATTGCCCCCGATCTTTGGCAGGCCGTTTGCCTTGTTGATGGGCGTTTAGGCGGAACTTAGGCGACTTGCCGCACAACACGCAGAGATTGACCATTGTCATTTCATGCAGCTTCCCATTATCTAGGGGGTGGAGACATACGACGCGAAACCGCGTCGCGGATGTTTATGAGTTTCGCTGTCAAACCATGAGCGTGGTTCGTTCCACGGCGTTTGACAGGCCGATTGGGCCTTTAGACAGGCCACGAGATGCTGACGCAGACCAAAGTCTGGCGCAGCTAATGAATGGATGCACCGGCCCAAGGGCTGCGTGTGTCGGAGAAGAACCGCGATGACGCGCGTGAGGACAAGAGTAGTTCCAGCAGAAGGCCCCCCGGGTCAGCACTGCCGCACGTCACCTATCGCTCAGACAAGACACAGCCCACATGCGCTTGACCCTCCAAGGGACGGCGCGTTTTTGCTGTGCAATGGACTTACATGGCTAAGAAAATGCTTATCGATGCCACCCACGCCGAAGAAACGCGCGTTGTGGTGGTCGACGGAAACAAGGTTGAGGAATTTGACTTTGAATCCGAAAACAAACGCCAGCTTGCTGGCAACATCTATCTTGCAAAAGTAACACGGGTTGAACCGTCGCTTCAGGCGGCGTTTGTGGACTATGGCGGCAATCGCCATGGTTTCCTTGCCTTTAGCGAAATCCACCCTGACTACTATCAGATTCCGGTCGCCGACCGCGAAGCGTTGATGGAAGAAGAACGTGCCTATGTCGAAGCGCAGCGTGCGCGCGACGAAGCGGACGAAAAGCCCAAGAAACCTTCGCGCAGCCGTTCGCGCTCGCGTGCCTCTAAGGCCAAGGATACCGACGCCAAGACGACGCAAGACATCGAAGGGATGGAAACCATCGATCTCGACGCCGAGGCAGATGCCGAAGCGAACGAGGGCGAAACATCCTCCCCCATGGAAGACTCTTCGTCCTTGGAAAGCGTGCCCGAAGCGCCCGTGGAAACACCTGTCGCGAAAGAAACGTCGGACGAGGACAGCGCTGAGGCTGCGAGCGAGCCTCAAGACGACGATGATGAAGATGTAGCTAAAGGCGCTGATGCGACGTCCAAGGATGACAGCATTGAATCTGTCGCTGACGAAGACGACAGCGAAGATATCCGCCCTGTGCGTAAACCGCGCCCGAAACGTTACAAGATCCAAGAAGTCGTTAAAGTCCGTCAAATTCTGCTGGTGCAAGTTGTCAAAGAAGAACGCGGCAACAAAGGTGCGGCCCTGACCACATACTTGTCGCTGGCGGGGCGCTACTGCGTGCTTATGCCCAATACTGCGCGTGGGGGTGGCATCAGCCGTAAGATCACCAATGCCGCCGACCGCAAGAAACTGAAAGAGATCGCCAACGAGATCGACGTGCCGCAAGGTGCAGGCTTGATTGTGCGGACTGCCGGGTCACAACGCACCAAGGCCGAGATCAAGCGCGACTACGAATACCTGCAACGTCTGTGGGAACAGATTCGCGAGCTGACGTTGAAATCTATTGCGCCTGCTAAAATCTATGAAGAAGGCGACCTGATCAAACGCTCGATTCGTGATTTGTATAACCGCGACATCGACGAAGTATTTGTGGAAGGCGAACGTGGGTATCGCACCGCCAAAGACTTCATGAAAATGATCATGCCGTCCCACGCCAAGAATGTGAAACTGTACACTGAAAGCCTGCCGCTGTTCGCGCGGTATCAGGTCGAAACCTACCTTGGTGGGATGTTCAACCCGACAGTGCAGCTGAAATCCGGTGGTTACATCGTGATTGGCATCACCGAAGCGCTGGTGGCGATTGATGTGAACTCTGGTCGGTCCACCAAAGAAGGGTCGATCGAAGAAACCGCAACCAAAACCAACTTAGAAGCCGCTGACGAAGTTGCACGCCAGTTGCGTCTGCGTGACCTTGCGGGCCTGATTGTGATCGACTTCATCGACATGGACGATCGCAAAAACAACACTGCCGTCGAAAAACGGATGAAAGAGAAGCTAAAGACAGACCGCGCCCGTATTCAGGTCGGCCGTATCTCTGGCTTTGGCCTGATGGAAATGTCGCGCCAACGCTTGCGCCCCGGCATGATCGAGGCAACCACGCAACCTTGCGCGACCTGTCACGGCACTGGTCTGATCCGCTCGGATGACAATCTTGCTTTGTCGATCCTGCGTCAAATCGAGGAAGAAGGCACGCGCCGCCGCTCACGCGAAGTGCTGGTGAAATGCCCTGTTGGCATCGCCAATTTCCTGATGAACCAAAAGCGCGAGCATATCGCCCAGATCGAAGCGCGTTATGGCCTGTCCGTCCGCATCGAAGGCGAGCCTCAACTGATCAGCCCTGATTTCTCTATAGAGAAATTCAAGACGGCGACTCGTGTGGTCAAAGCGGTAGAAGCGGCTGTTGTGTCCGTCGACACATCTTTGATGGACCAGATCGACGAAGTTGATACCGCCGGAGAGGTCAACCCAGATGAAGCGCCTGCCGCAAATGCGGCGAGTGAAGAGGGCGAGCCAAAACCCAAACGTCGCCGCCGTCGTCGTCGTCGCAGCCGGTCCAAGTCGTCTTCGGATACGAATTCTGAAACATCGTCAGAAGAAAACAAGACCGAGGAGCAGACTGCACCTGAAAACAGCGAAGCTGCACCTGCAGAACCCGCGGCAGAGACTGCGGAAGGCGCGGCAGAGACTGCAAAAGCTGTAGAAGCAGACGCGCCGGTTGAAAAGAAGACTCCGACGCGCACGCGCCGTTCTAGCACGTCGAAAACCAAAACCAGCAAAGCCGCGAAAGCCAAGGAAGAGGCTGAACCCGCCGCCGTTGCTGCGCCAGATGAGGCGCTGGTCGAAACCAAAGCCGAGGACACAGCCGAGGCTGAAGCCGAAGCCAAACCCGCGGCCAAACCTAAGACGACGCGCTCGCGGGCAAAATCGACAACAACCAAGTCGACAACAGCCAAGCCCAAAGCAAAAGCGAAGGCCACAACCGCAAAAGCCAAGGCCGCAGCAGCCGAGGTTACAGCCGACCCAGTCGCTGCCACGCCTGAGCCTGCACCTGCGGCTCCGGAACCTGCTGCGTCAACGCCTGAACCTGTCGCGACCAGACCGGAACCGGTTGTCGCAACAGCCGAACCAGTGGCCAGTGAAGAACCCCCTAAGCCAAAGAAACGTGGCTGGTGGTCGCTTGGCAAATAGGCACGCACATTGATGCTAAAATAGGGCGCGCCGTTTGGTGCGCCCTATTTTGTGACATAACGACCCTTAGGGTCAGGACGTTAGGCTTTGCGGATCACATAGGTCTGCACATCACCGTCTAAGTCCTGTGACACCAGTTCATGCCCGGCTTCTGCACAGAAATGCGGCATGTCGATCAGTGCGGCCGGATCGTCCGCCATCACCTGCAACGTTGCACCTGATGCCAGGCCTTTCAAACGCTTGCGCACTTTAAGCACGGGCAGGGGGCACAGCAGCCCCGTTGCATCCAGTATGTTGTTGTTATCCATAACTTTGATCTATGCGGGATGTTTCAACCTGTCCACAGACATGTGACCACGTGTAGCGTGACGTGGCGGTTACAGGGCTGTAAGGGTGAGCCATGTTTGGAATAGATATCTTCGATGCGAGCCTTGTGCCCGCCATGACTGTCGCCCTGTTCGCGGGGATCATCAGTTTTCTCAGCCCTTGTGTGCTGCCTATTGTGCCACCCTACCTCGCCTACATGTCGGGGATGAACATGAACGAGATGACAGACGGGACGTCGGGTCGCAATCGCGCGACGATTGCTGCGTTGTTCTTTGTGCTTGGGTTAAGCACTGTGTTTTTGATCCTAGGCTTTGCGGCCTCAGCCTTTGGCGCGTTCTTTTTGACCAATCAGATACTGTTTTCGCAGATATCCGGTGTGGTCATCATCATTTTTGGCCTGCATTTCCTATCTGTGTTCCGTATCCCGTTTCTGGATCGCGAAGCCCGGATGGAGACAGGTGATCAGGGCGGGTCATCATTTGGCGCCTACGTTCTAGGCCTTGCCTTTGCCTTTGGCTGGACGCCGTGCATCGGCCCGCAATTGGGGGCGATCCTGTCCTTAGCGGCGACTGAAGCGTCCGTGACGCGTGGCACTGTGTTGTTGGGCGTGTATGCGGCTGGCCTTGGTGTTCCATTCCTGGTGGCTGCAATGTTCATCAGCCGCGCCATGGGGGTCATGAACCACATCAAAAAGCACATGACGTTGATTGAAAAAATCAGCGGGGTGCTGTTGTTGCTGGTTGGTATCGCCATGCTGTTTGGCCTGTTCACGCGCTTTTCGTTCTGGTTGCTGGAAACTTTCCCGGCACTTGCGACGCTGGGCTAAAGCGGCCTTTGCTACGATTTTAAAAGATCTTCGCTGATTGCGGCCACGTTAGGTCGCCGTCAGCGTCTTACTTTGGTCAAACACTTGCGCTAACCTGCTTTGAACAGAGGTGCAAAGATGAGCAGAGCGCATCCACAATCCGTCAAAACCCGTCGGGTGTTCTATATCCCCGGATATGACCCGATTCATCCCCGCCGTTACCGCGAGCTCTACCGCAAGGAAGGCCGCGATCAGGCGGCGATTTCCGGCTATGAAATCGAACTGAAGCCGGGTGCCGCCAAACCGCACTATGGCTGGAAGGTCGACGCACAGATTGACAACGCTCAAGTACACGCAGATGTCGCCGTGCTGGTCTGGTCTGATATTGTGCGTGAAAGCATGGACGCTTCCATCCCTGCAACATACCTGCAACTGGTGCGCACGGCTTGGATCTACATTGCGTCAGGCGCATTACGACGCCTTATGCGTCTGCGCAAAGGGCCTGTAATTGCAGCGCTTTATCCTGTGGGCATGTTGCTGGTGCAATTGCTGATCGCGCTGTTGGTCTGGTACGCGCTGTTTGCCGTTGGGCAGGGCCTTGCTGGTGGCTTTGGGGGAATTGCCGGGGCAGGGGTTGGCCTTGTCGCATTTGTTGCAGTTCTTCGTTGGTTCAAATCAAAAGACGGAAAGTTCTTTGCTTACTACCTGATGCATGACTACGCCTATTCTGCAGCGTCGCGTGGGGCCAATCCGGCACCGCTAGAAGCACGCATGACACTTTTTCAAAACGTCATTGCCGAGGCATTAACTCAAGACGTGGACGAGGTGTTGGTGGTGGGGCATTCGTCCGGCGCGCATCTTGGTGTTTCTATTCTGTCAGATTTAATACGTGCAGGTGGCGTGCCCAAGGACGGCCCTGCGTTGTCGTTTCTGTCATTGGGGCAAGTGGTGCCGATGGTGTCCTTTTTGTCAGATGCGCACCGCCTGCGGGCTGACCTGAAATTCCTGTCCGCACGGGATGAGCTTACTTGGGTGGATGTCACGGCCCCGGGGGATGGGTGCGCCTTTGCACTGTGTGATCCAGTCTCAGTCTCAGGGGTTGCACCGGAAGGTAAGCGCTGGCCTTTGGTGTTTTCGGCGCAATTCACCCAAAGCCTAAGCCCCGAACGCTGGGCCAAATTGCGATGGAAGTTCTTCCGTTTGCACTTCCAGTATTTGTGCGCTTTCGATCGCCCACTGGATTATGAC
>CAZJAW010000123.1:0-7001 GCA_964544035.1 uncultured Rhodobacterales bacterium | reverse complement strand
GGATAGATCCGGCAGGTGCATAGGCCAAAGCCGTGCCCGTTAGGTTCGGCTGATGGGGTTTTTCCCATTCTTTGTGAACAAGCGGTTTTTCAGTCGGAGGTTCGTTCCACGTGCGGTGCAACCAGCCGTGCCATTCGGGATCAATGCGTGAGGCTTCGGCCTCGCCATTAAAGATCACCCAACGTTTGGCATCATCTTGAGTTTTGAAAAACGCGTTGCCTTGGGCGTCTTCGCCCACTTTTACTCCCTTGCGCCACGTAAACAATTGCGTGTTCAGCGTCTGCCCGTTCCACCACGTTACAGCCCGCAAGAAAGAATTCAAAATACCCATGGTTCGCCTCCGAAGGTTTCGTTTGTCTATGCCGCATCGCGCAGGCCACGTCCAGTAGACTTGCACCTGCGCGAGGTGTTCTAAGTCGGCAGAAACGCCGTGACTTCAATTTCGATGCGGAATTGTGGGGCCAACAGCGCGCAAGAGATCATCGTGGCAGCCGGCGGGTTAGCGCCAAAGGTTTGTTCCAGAAGCGGCCAGCAGGGTTCAAATTCGTCCGGGTCGGGCAACATGTAAGTGACGCGCACCACGTCGGCCCAGTCAGCACCTGCTTTTTGTAGTGCAGTGTGGATGGTCTTGAGAGCATCTGCGCATTGTTCCGTGACCGTGTCGCCCTGCCCCACGGTGCCAGCGACATGCACCCACCCACCGGCAACCACGGCGCGGCAATACCCGACTTTGGCCTCATAGGGTCCTCCGGAAGATATACGTTTAATCATAATGTTTCCTTTGCTCATGGCGCATCAAATCTGCGCCTTAAGTAACGTGGGCGTCTGTTCGTTGGAACAAAAGAAGGCGGACCAAAGGCCCGCCTTACATTCAAAACCTTGCGGCATTTTCAATCAGCCTGCTGACGCGGGTTCTTTTTCGGCGTCCGCATGGATCATCAGTGGTGCGGCATCTGAGGTCACCGCTTCTTCGTTGACGACCACTTCGGTCACCGAGTCGAGGCCCGGCAATTCGAACATCGTATCCAGCAAGATATCTTCGAGGATTGAGCGCAAACCGCGTGCGCCTGTTTTGCGTTCGATCGCGCGTTTGGCGATCGCGCTCAGCGCGTCATCAGTAAAGGACAGGTCGGCGTCTTCCAGTTCGAAAAGACGCTGATATTGTTTGACCAGTGCGTTTTTGGGTTGCGTCAGGATGGTAACAAGTGCGTCTTCATCCAGATCTTCAAGCGTGGCAAGCACAGGCAAACGCCCGACAAATTCCGGGATCAGGCCAAACTTCAGCAAGTCCTCGGGTTCAAGATCTGTAAAGATTTCGCCCACTCCGCGCGCATCATTGTCGCGTACGTCGGCGCCAAAACCCATGGCCGACCCTTTGCCGCGCGCTGCGATGATCTTGTCCAAACCCGCAAAGGCGCCTCCGCAAATGAACAAGATATTGGTCGTATCCACCTGCAGGAATTCTTGCTGAGGATGCTTGCGCCCGCCTTGTGGAGGCACAGAAGCGACCGTGCCTTCCATCAATTTGAGCAGCGCCTGCTGTACACCTTCACCCGACACGTCGCGCGTGATCGAAGGGTTTTCAGATTTGCGTGTGATCTTGTCGACTTCGTCGATATAGACGATGCCGCGTTGCGCACGTTCGACGTTATATTCTGAACTTTGCAACAACTTAAGAATGATGTTTTCGACATCCTCGCCCACATAACCAGCCTCGGTCAGTGTGGTGGCATCTGCCATAGTAAACGGCACATCCAGAATGCGTGCGAGCGTTTGCGCCAGCAACGTTTTACCGCAGCCGGTGGGACCGATCAGCAGAATGTTGGATTTTGCAAGTTCGATGTCTCCGCCCTTTTGAGCGTGGTTCAGGCGTTTGTAGTGATTGTGCACAGCGACCGAAAGCACCCGCTTTGCGGTGGCTTGTCCGATCACATAATCGTCCAAAACGCCGCAGATGTCGCGCGGTGTTGGCACACCTTCAGTAGATTTCAGGCCAGAGGCTTTGGTTTCCTCGCGAATGATGTCCATGCACAATTCGACGCATTCGTCGCAGATGAACACTGTCGGGCCTGCGATCAGCTTGCGCACCTCGTGCTGGCTTTTGCCGCAGAAACTGCAGTAAAGCGTGTTTTTGCTGTCGCCGCCTGTTGTCGTGGCCATGTCGCGTCCTTCCCGGCAGTTGCCGCATTAAATGTGCCGAACTTTGGTCGGCAAGCCCCCGCGTCTGTTTCGAGTTTAAGACAGGCTAGCGGAGGCCACAATCGGATTTTTATCAAGTATTGGTGTGACCCGGCGTCTAACGTGCCCGATGCATACACACCGAGCACATAGAATAACCTTAGGCTTCATCGTCATCCTTGCTACGGTTGGCCACGATCTCATCGAGATGGCCCCATTCTTTTGCCTCTTCGGGCGTCATCCACGTGTCGCGATCCAGCGCTTTTTGCACGGCCGCATACTTTTGGCCCGAGTGCTTGACATACATCTGATACAACCGTTCACGAGTACGTTCGATGTGGCGGGCCGAAATCAGAATATCCGTCGCCATGCCACGCGATCCACCCGACGGTTGGTGCACCATGACTTCGGCATTGGGCAAAGCAAAGCGCATGCCCGGCTCGCCACCAATGGCGATCACCGATCCCATGGACGCGGCCATTCCGCAAATCAGTGTCGACACTTTGGGTTTGATATATTGCATCGTGTCATAGATCGCCAAACCCGCAGTCACTTCGCCACCTGGCGAATTAACGTACATGCTGATTTCTTTTGAGGGGTTTTCCGCCTCAAGGTGCAGCAATTGGGCAACAACCAGATGGCTCATACCTGAGTGAATCGGGCCGTTGATAAAAATGATCCGTTCCTTCAGCAGCCGCGAAAAAATGTCGTAAGCGCGTTCGCCTCGGCTCGTCTGTTCGACAACCATCGGGACCAGATTGTTCGTAAAATTCGCATATTCGTCGATGGGATCGCGCATGAGCTTCTGCCTCGTCAAAGATTTGCAGGACCATACCCGCAAACTAGTTACCTAAGTCTTAGTATCGCCGCGTAGGGGCTGCAAGAGCGCGCCGTCTTTTCAAGTCGTTTTCGCGCCACCAAAGGAATTGAAATTCAGCCCTCCGGGCGGCTTTCGACAACATGCACCACAGCGGTTGTGCATTTTCAATTACCGCGCCACACGCCAGGCGCGAATATGTCGCAGATCGCAATGAAGGCGGGTTTGGATGGCACCCGCTGACGAAGGTGCAAGTCTACACTGATTTAAGCGGCATTTTGACTGAGAGTGAGAGTTCTCAAGCCTGCGGGTGTCATCGGCGACAGTCAAGCGTCAAACGAACCGCTAACAACATCAATATACACTGCCAATCAATTGTTTTCACTTAATATTCATCACGTGAAGCTCAACGTTTGGCGCACCTTCGCGCCTGAACACAGTTCTATTACAAACGCGCTGACTTTGTTGATCGCACGCAACTGCGCCTTAAGACACCGTAACGCGATACCCAGCGCGCGGGAAATGAACACATACAGTACCCACATCGTCAGTTGTGCGTTCAATCGCAATTGTATCAATATCAGCATAGCGCACTTTGCCTTCAACAGGCTGTTCGCCGCCGTCAAGATCAGGATTGACGGAGACCGACGCACCGACTCGCAGGTCTTGTGGATCGTTCGCAGCGACACCACTGAATGAGGCCGGTTCCAAAGACTTTGCACGCACGATAGCGTCCTCAGCACTCATTTTTGTCGATGTGCCATGACCGATGGCGCGCACATTGTCTTCCCATCTGACGAGGTCTGGAAACTCGGACAACATGGCTGCACCGCCGCCCCAGCGTCCGCGCACAAACCAGATATTGTGATACATCTGCGCGTCGATTGCGCCGGCATCTGGGCCCAGCAGGAATGCGCGCCCGTCGCTTAACTGAGCATTCATCCATGACAGCGGTGCGCGCATTTGCGAGACAAGGTGTGGCAAGTCTTCATTGGCGCGTTTCAGCCCCTCCACCCAATCTTGCCCCAGATATAAGCGTCCGCGGTCTTCGGCAAAATCGGCGGGCAGATCGCTGCCAGCTGACCCCAACACCAGTTTCACAGCCAAAGAGAACAGATCACCATCGGTATAGCGGCTTAGGCACCACATCAAACCTGCCTCAGATGTAGGCATAAAGGTCGGCGTTGGGTGACGCCGCTCAAGCTCGCGCAGGATGCACTGACTGTCGCAATAGATATCTGCACCGATTTGCATAACCGGGGTGCGCCTGTACCCTCCGGTCAACGCAGTGAGCATCGGCTTTGGCGGCAGACGTGGAATTTCAACATCACGCCATGACAGGTTTTTGATACCAAACGCAACGCGCACTTTTTCCGCGACAGGCGACTGCGGATAGTTATGAAAGACGATTTCTGTAGTGGGATCAGACATGCTGTTACTCTCTTTCGTGCACGCGTTGAACCGCAGACGCTAGCGAAGGCTTGCCGCAGGTACAACACAGGTTGTCTTGCTCATATGAAAAAACGTATCGCGCCATGCCATGAACCTTGGCCGCACCCGTTCCACCTAGGATTTCCTTGCCGTGCTCGGCTTACCCGGCACCGTGGCCGCAGGATAAGTCTACTCAGGAAAACGGGAACTGCGCTCAGAGCCAGATTTTTCCGACAAAGCCATTGGGACCGCAAAAGGTTAACATCTACTTGGCACTCTCGTTGTCTCTCAGCTAGGGTTGAGTTGACCATGGCATTCGGAGGAAAGGCCTTGGTTCGCGGAACTTTCGGCGTGAATTCAAAAGGGAGCGGACGCAAAATGACAAACAATACAATATTTGTTGCAGGCACGTTTGATACAAAATCAAACGAGCTGAATTACATAGCGGATCAGATAAACGCCACAGGTGCCGCCGTAAAAACTGTCGATCTGTCGGCATCAACAGGACATACCAGTGCAGCGGACGTGACGCCCCAAGAGATAGCAGCATGCCACCCCGACGGGGCAACTGCCGTTTTCACAGGAGATCGCGGAACAGCTGTAGCTGGTATGGCACAAGCTTTCGCCTGTTGGGCCAAAGAACACGGTGACGCTATTGGCGGAGTGATCTCGGCTGGTGGGACGGGGGGAACTGCGCTTGCGACGCCTGCGATGCAAGTTCTGCCGATTGGAACGCCGAAGGTCATGGTGTCCACCGTTGCCTCAGGCAACGTCGAGCCCTATGTCGGCCCCAGCGATATCATGATGCTTTACTCGGTCACGGACGTTCAAGGCGTCAACGCGATATCACGAAAAGTGCTTGGAAATGCCGCCACGGCCATTGCTGGTATGGCGAAATTCGGTGTCGACGCAGCAGCGCAGGCGGACGAAAAGCCAGGCATAGGGCTAACCATGTTTGGGGTAACGACAAACGCGGTTCAATCTGTGATCAAACACATCGAAACTGACTTTGAACCCTTTGTCTTCCACGCCACAGGTGTGGGCGGTCGATCTATGGAGAAACTCGCTGATGGTGGGTTTTTCGATGCTGTGATCGACCTGACCACAACTGAAGTATGCGACATGCTGTTTGGCGGCGTTTTCCCTGCGACCGAAGACCGATTTGGTGCGGTGATCCGACAAAAAATGCCTTACGTCGGATCGGTTGGTGCGCTTGATATGGTGAACTTTGGGGCACCCGGCACTGTGCCAGAGCAACATAAAGGTCGAATGTTCTATGAGCACAACCCGCAAGTGACCTTGATGCGCACAACCCCGGAAGAGAACGCGCAAATGGGGAAGTGGATTGCATCCAGATTGAACGAAATGGAAGGCCCAGTTCGGTTCTTGCTGCCCGAGGGCGGCGTGTCAGCGCTGGATGCCGAAGGCATGCCATTTCATGACCCCGATGCGCTCACAAGCTTGTTCGCAGCAATCAAAGAGACGTTTGTCCCAACGGAAAACCGCAAGTTGATGACGGTCCCCCACAACCTCAATACACCTGAATTTGCTGATGCTGCCGTGGCAGCTCTGCGCGAGATCAAGAACTAAAGGTCTAAGGCAATGCCAAAATTTGAAAGAGACGAACTCCTTAAAAAGTTCCGCGATATGCGGGACAAAGGTATCCCAATTGTTGGGGGAGGCGCAGGAACGGGCTTGTCCGCGAAATGTGAAGAAGATGGCGGGATTGATCTGATCGTCATCTACAACTCTGGTCGATACCGTATGGCAGGGCGCGGGTCGTTATCGGGCCTGCTCGCTTATGGAAACGCCAATGAGATCGTTAAGGAAATGGCGTCTGAAGTCATTCCCGTGACCAAGCACACACCAGTTTTGGCAGGTGTGAATGGCACTGATCCATTTTGCAACTTTGATATGTTCCTTGATGACCTGAAACGTCTTGGGTTTTCTGGCATCCAGAATTTTCCAACCGTTGGGCTGATCGACGGCACATTCCGTGCCAACCTTGAAGAAACAGGCATGTCCTTCGCGCAGGAAATCGAAGTCATCCGACTTGCGTCAGAAAAAGGTATGTTCACCACGCCTTATGTCTTTAGCGAACAAGATGCGGCAGCGATGGCTGAAGCTGGCGCTGATATCATCGTCTGCCACTTGGGTTTGACCACAGGTGGGAACATTGGCGCTGAAACGGCCGTAACGCTTGATGACTGCGTCGATAAAATCGACGACTGGTCCGCGGCGGCATTGGCAGTGAATCCAGACGCAATCATCTTGTGCCACGGCGGTCCCATCGCGATGCCCGAAGATGCTGAATATGTGTTGAAACGCACAAAAGCATGCCATGGCTTCTATGGGGCTTCGTCAATGGAACGTTTACCGACAGAGGTCGCACTTGTCGCACAGACCAAAGCGTTCAAAGACATTTCATTTTAGCGCTGGAGACAAAGGACGCCGTGTTGCGCGCCCTTACCGACGCCAAATCGGTAAGGGCAATCTTTGAAGCATGAATTGGTACTCTAAATGTAGATTCTGCGGCGCACATCGCTTGCCAGGCCAACATTCTCAACAACTCACG
>CAZJAW010000122.1:0-7023 GCA_964544035.1 uncultured Rhodobacterales bacterium | reverse complement strand
GATTTGCACAAAGCTGCGCGGTTTGAGCTTATTTCTGTGCGGCAAGTTGGTGGCGACATCTGCCATGAGTGGGCGCGCGCATTAGCGCCATAAATGCGCGCGACTGGACAGCAATCCTTGCAGTTTTGACAGCAATCGGTTGCGGAGGCCGGGATGAGGCACATCACCCTTGGCAAGGCGTTCCACGACCACTTCGACAGAGCAGGGCAGGCGCGTCACAGGATCAAAATAACGGGGATAGTCGATCAAAGCTGCATGGACGAGTCCGGGCAGGCTGATGTCTTCTCGTCTGCGCGGTGGCACTGCGCCGCGATCCTCTGTTAGCCCCCAGCCTGCATAGAACGGTGCGCCCGTGGTGATCACTTTTACGCCGCGCAAAAGCGCTTCGAACCCGGCAAGAGACGTCATGGTCCAAAGTGTGTCGACAGCGCCCAACAGGGCTGCAATGTCTGCGCGATCAGCGACAACATCAGCGATATCACCCGCATCAAACGCGCCATCTCGTAGGCCAGCTTCCACATCTGGGTGGGGCTTGTAAATCAACGTGGCTTCGGGATGTGCGGCGCGTGCAGCTTGTAAAAGCGCGTGATTGGTTGTGATTTCACCCGCACCGGTACGGATCGAGGCGTCGTCTTCGACCTGACCTACGACCAGCACGCGCGGTCCATCGGGTAGGTCAGGCAATCCGCCGCCCAGATTATACTTATTGACTGAATCGCGGATCAGGGCGGTCATCAACCGTTCTGCGCGCAGGACTTGGTCTGGTCGTAAAGTGCGGCGTGATTGGATCAGTTTTTCAAGCCGGCTTGGGCGCGCCGGATCATAATAAATGCCCAGATCATCCGTCACCAGTGACAGCGGTGGCACCAATTCAGCCCCAAGGCCGCGCGAGCGCAAGAAGCCATCCTCGACCCGAACTGCGTCTTCGTGACCAACCTGTGCCTTGCCTGCCCAAACCATCCAAGGCCGGTTTAAAGCGCGGGCAGAGCCGGGGTTGTCTTCGAAAATCATTGCTTTGTGACGGCCAAAGACCTGTTGCAACGGCTTGCGTTTCCACATGCGCATGCCACTGGCAACCCACCCTTGATGATCAGCACGCCACGCGCGTGTTTCAGCGGCGAGAGTCTCAGTCGCGGCCTCAAGATCACACAAACGGTCGCGAAATGGATCATACCATTTGGGATACAACATCATTGCACCCGCAAACAGTTGCGCACGCGTCAGATTGCGCTGGCGGCGTTGCACCGGAAATTCGTCCAAGCTGAGCCCCCATCCAGCATAGAACGGTTGCCCAAATACGCGCGGTTTGTGTCCTGCCAAAATGGCCTCAAACCCTAGACCCGAAGATACAGTGTAAACAGCAATCGCGCCCTCCATCAGCGTCCATGGGCTGACTGGGTCGCTCAGTATGCTGACCCGGTCATTGCAATCGGCACTTGTGAAGTAGCCGGGGCGAAAGCCTTGCGCCGTTTCGGGATGTGTCTTGATAAGGATGCGCGCGCCGGGGTGTTCTTCTTGGGCGACAAACAACATTTCAAGAAAGCGATTGCGATCTGCGCCGGATGCTGTGACCGAGGCATCACCCCGCGTCTGATCGACAACCAACACATAACCAGGATCGGGCACGGCGGCATTCGGGTCAAAGGCCGTATACTTGCTGAGATGTGCTTCGCCCAAACGCGCGATCGCCCCTCGTGCGCGATTTAAAAGGGCGGTGTCATCAAGAGGATGAGACGCGAGGACGTCTTCTAGATCGGAGGGATGTGTCGGATCAAAGTGCGCGCCCTTGTGATCAATCAACAAGCCCAAAGGTGGACCGCCTGCGCGGCCTGGAAGCAGTGAACGAAGGAACGCATCTTCGATCCGCACTACGGGCGTTTTGCGCTTTGCGGCTATCCGCAATCCGCGATGTGCAGTGGGCGAATTTCCCCAAATACCGATCAGATCATCTGTACCCGGCAGGCCGACAGATACAGTGTAACCCGACAGAGCCAGAATGCGGCGCACGCGGGTCTGAGTGATAAAACCACCATTGTAAACGTAAAGCCGCCGGGCCTTTTCAGGTCCGGCGGCGGGATCAAGAGGATCAGACGAGATCATGTATTGATCTTATCAGCGGCCCGCAATGTTGGCCAGCGAGGCGGCGGACCCGGCAGTGCCAGTAATCGCGGAGATGATCTTGCTGAACTGGGTGAACGGTGCCTCAGTCACATAGATCGTATCTGCATCGCGGATGACAAAGTCACGTGCATGAAACATCCCGTTGGGTTGGGTGAGGTCCAGCACATAGATAAGGCGTTGCGCCCCAACCAGATCGGTACGTCCCAATACAGAGTTAGCGATAGACGCGGGTTCGTTGCGGAACACAAAGACGCCTGTTGGATCGGACGAGTTAGAAAGCAGACCGCCGACTTGTGCGATGGCCTCCAGCGCGCTGAGATTTTGGGATTCAAAGCTGACGCGAGACTGACCGCCTGTTGCGCCAAGTGCTGTGAATGAACGTGTGTCTTCTTCCACCAGAATTCTGTCGCCACCGCGCAGGGCGATGTCCAATTCGGGGTTGGTGTAAAGATCTTGGAACCAGACGCGGCTGCGCATGTTGCCACGGATCACTGTAATCTGTGCGATCTCAGGGACAATAGTAACGCCGCCCGCGCGGGCCAGCATTGTGGAAAGAGTACGTGTTGGACGCTCAATGGCATAAACACCCTGCGCACCAATCGATCCGGTCAACGAAACCGTTGATCCGTCACCTGCTACGCGGCGCACTTGCACCTGCGGGTCAGGCGTTTGTTCTGCCAGCTTAGCCGTGATGATGCGGCGAATGGATTCCGGCGAATTGCCTGCTGCGCGGATACGACCAGCGTAGGGCACAAAGATGAACCCTGCTCCGTCAACTTGCACTTCATTTAGGACAGACGCGTTTTGGCCTCGACCCGCCAAAAGGCCATCATCGACGTTTTCATATACTGTCAGACCCAGCACATCGCCGGGCTGGATTGTGTCTGACCCGATGATCCCTGCATTAATAAAGGCATCGGAAAAGCCAAGCGCAGGTGTGACAGCCGTTGCACGCGACACCCGATCATTGACAGAGACAATAAAGGCGTCGCCCTCTTTCTGGACGGAGCCAGAAAAAATTTCACGTTTGTTTGGACCCACTTGCGGCAATGCTCCGCAAGAGGAAACGATGCCCAAAATGGTCAGCAGCGCGCCCACGCGCGCCCAGCGGAATGACTTGAAAATCACTGCTCGGTCTCCTCGACCTGTTCTTGTTCTGCCTCAGAATGCGGATTTTCCCGCATCATATTGTATTGAATCGCGCCGGTTTGCCGACGCTGATTTGATTCTAAGCTACCGGATGTCCGAGATAAAATCTAGCCATAGGGATAGTGTCAGTCAGTTGACTAACCGCAACTGTTGCCTTGGAGCCGCGGTTCCGGAAGCGAGCGCATCATAGGGATCTTCGCTAGATAACATCATATCTACGACTTGACGCAGCAATTGGCGCCGCCCGCGCGCCGAATAAAATCCACCGGGCAATTGGCTGGTTTCCAGCAAATAGCGACGATAATCTTTGTAGGCTTTGTTGTCGGGGCGGGCGGCGCCTGCAAAAAATTCTGGCAGGGGCTGATCACTGACAAATTCAGGCTTGGCAAAAACCGCATCCCCAAACACCTTGAGAGGAATGCCGCGCCAAAGCACTTGCTGCGCGGCAGTGGAATTCACAGTCACCGCACTGCGCGCATCGTTAAGAAGCTGCGCCAGCTTGCCACCGCGCACGTAATGAACACGCCCTTTCAGCCCATATTCGTTCATTAATGCGCGAATCGTTTGGCGGATCGGCGCACGTCCGTCTTCGAGCGGATGTGCTTTGATGACAAGATGATGGTGCCCGGGTGCACCGGCTGCAAATCCTTCGATTACCGTTTCCAGGAATTCAGTCATTGAAGTGAAGGGCGAATGTTCCTGAAAACTGCTGTCATGTTCCAACTGCAGCAGCGCGAGATGATAGGGAAAACCGCCGTGGCGGATGCGCAGTGTCGCTTGGACCCGGTCAATCGTGTGTAGCGGCATTAACAACAGCCGCTGCAAGTATAGTTTGAATTCAGTAACCACTGTCAGTGAACGATGCGGTTGGAAATTGCGGTAATCACCGTTCCGAAACATCACGAACCAATGATAGAGCGCACCGTAAAACACATGTTGGCGCATGTCGCCCCAATGACCGGGGGGTAAAGGTGCTTCCATATCGGACAAGGCGAGAGCGGCTTGCATTTGCTCGACGCTCATATCCATGAGGCGTGAATTGCCGTTTGTGCCGCCGCGCTCATAGGTGACCCAATAGGGGCGCATATAGCCTTCCTCAAACACATGCACTGTAATGCCGCGCTGCTTGGCCTCGGTCACGGCACTGGCGTGGATTGGGCGCACGTCGCCGTAAAGCACGATGTCGGTCACACCTTTTTCTTCGATCAATTGGGTGAAAGTGTCCGGCCAGTCATCAGTTGTACCGCGAAACGGGATATAGCTACGCGGGTGGAACCAAAAGGCACGATCACCTGCGTTGAAGCCAACACGCCACACAGTCGACCCCGCCCGCCGCAACATTGCGCCGAGCCGGTGAAAGAAAGGTCCGTGCGGTCCCTGCAGAAACAGGAAAACCCTTGTTTTAGGACTGTGCGCTGTCATCCGGCCTCTGATACGTGGCATGTCTTTCCTATAGATGAACACCTGACTGGGGCGATTTTATGTCTGGCGCTGATGATTTTTGTCGTCTGGCAGCCTCTTGCCCTTGTGTACAGAGGCCGCTACCTGATTTTGAAATAGGCGCGAAAGGCGGTTTTAATGTTCACTGGCATCATTACGGATATCGGCACTTTGATCGACCTCAAGCAAGAGGGCGATCTGCGCGCGCGCATTTCTACAGGCTATGATACTGCGCAGATTGATATGGGGGCCTCGATCGCGTCGGATGGGGTGTGTCTAACGGTCGTTGGTTTGGGGACAGATTGGTATGATGTTCAGATCAGTGCTGAGACAGTGTCCAAAACCAATTTGACGACATGGAGTGTCGGCAAGCGGGTCAATCTGGAACGCGCCTTGAAAGTTGGTGACGAACTCGGTGGGCATATCGTGTCGGGTCATGTGGACGGTGTGGCCGAGGTTGTGTCGGTCGTTGATGACGGTGACAGTACCCGTGTGCAGCTGCGCGCGCCGGATGATTTGGCCCGTTTCATAGCACCCAAAGGTTCTGTTGCGTTGAATGGGACGTCGCTGACTGTGAACGAAGTTGAGGGTGCGGTGTTTGGCATCAATTTTATTCCGCACACAAAGGATGTGACCACGTGGGGCGATGTGATGGTGGGCGATCTGGTCAATCTGGAGATCGACACGCTAGCCCGTTATGTCGCGCGTTTGGCTGAGGTTGGGTGATCCTGAGGACAGGCCATGCGGCCTGACGACATTTTAGACTTTGTGGCGGGTGTGCTCGCAGACCTGGAAGGCGCGTGTTTTGCAAGCGGGCCTTTCGGGGAGTATTTTTAAGAACAATGAAGACAGGTTATGGTCGTTGCGTTTCACTGGCAATGTTCGTGCCCTTCCTTTATGTCGCGCAAAAGCTGCTTCGAGGTGATCCATGAGTTTTGAAACCCCCGGTCCTGTTGAGACGGATTTGGCTGCCGCCATTTCACCAATTAAAGAGATCATCGAAGAGGCGCGCTTGGGGCGTATGTTCATTCTGGTTGATCACGAGGACCGCGAGAATGAAGGTGATTTGGTGATCCCGGCAAATTTTGCAGATACAGCTGCAGTGAATTTTATGGCGACGCATGGGCGCGGGTTGATCTGTGTGACTTTGCCTGCAGAACGCGTGGATGCACTGGGTTTACCGATGATGGCTGTGCATAATTCGTCCCGACACGAAACTGCTTTTACTGTATCTGTCGAGGCCCGCGAAGGCGTGACCACTGGCATTTCGGCTGAAGACCGTGCCTTGACCATATCGACACTTATTAACCCGCAGGCCACGCAATCTGACATTGCAACACCCGGCCATATCTTTCCTTTGCGCGCCCGTAAGGGTGGTGTGCTGGCACGTGCAGGCCACACAGAGGCAGGCTGCGATGTGGCCCGTCTGGCTGGCCATTATCCATCAAGCGCTATTTGCGAGATCATGAACGAGGACGGGACGATGGCACGTCTGCCTGACCTTGTAGACTATGCAAAGCGCCATGACTTGAAGATTGGAACCATCAGCGATTTGATTTCCTATCGCCGCCGTCATGACAATCTGGTGGTTGAGACAGACAGCCGCACTGTGACGTCCCAGCATGGTGGTGAGTGGCACATGCGCATCTTTACCGACCAGACCTATGGAGTTGAGCACGTGACACTGTCTAAAGGCGATCTGAGCACAGATGAGCCTGTTTTGGTGCGCACGCACGCGTTGACGGAAGTTACCGATATTCTTGGCCTTTCGGACAAACCCGTTGGTGAATTGCCGCGTGCAATGGAGCTTATCGCCAAAGAAGGGCGCGGGGTCGTTTGTCTGTTCCGTGAGCCGCGCAAAGAGCTTTTTGCCCCGGACGAAGCGGGCCCGCGCATTGTAAAAAACACAGGTCTAGGAGCCCAAATGCTAAGTAATATGGGCCTTTCGCGCATCGTCCTGCTTACCGACAGCCCTCGCACTACCTATATGGGCATCGACGTCTACGGGCTCGAAATCGTGGGCACGCGTCCAATCTTAGGAGAATAATTATGGCTGCTATTGAACATCACGTGCTGGAGCGTCCCAGCTTTGACCGCCCTGTGAAGGTACTGATTGTTGTGTCGCCCTATTACAAAGCGATTGCTGACAACATGGTCGCAGGTGCCAAGGCAGAGCTTGAGGCAGCGGGCGCCAAATGGGATCTGATCGAAATGCCGGGCGCTTTGGAAATTCCGACAGCTATTGGCATTTCTGAGCGGATGTCGAACTTTGATGGATATGTGGCGTTGGGTTGCGTGATCCGTGGCGAGACG
>CAZJAW010000121.1:0-7091 GCA_964544035.1 uncultured Rhodobacterales bacterium | reverse complement strand
CGGCTGCCCTGTGGGGTGGTGTTTTGTCGACAACATTTGCGGCCATGCAATTCCTGTTTGGACCTATGCTTGGCGCAATATCAGACCGGTTTGGGCGCAGGCCTGTATTGCTGTTGTCCCTTGTCGTGATGGCCGCCGACTATCTGGTCATGGCAGTTGCCGGATCAATCTGGCTGTTATTTGCTACGCGTATTGTTGGCGGGATCACTGCCGCGACCCAATCAACGGCCAATGCTTTCATGGCCGACATCTCCAAACCCTCTGAAAAGGCCGCGAATTTTGGGCTGATAGGGGCAGCGTTTGGCATGGGATTTGTCTTTGGTCCACTAATTGGCGGGGTCTTGGCAGAATACGGCACGCGCGCGCCATTTTATGCGGCGGCGGGGCTGACTGCAGCCAATGCGGTGTTCGGTTATTTTGTGCTGAAAGAAACTGTAGACGATCGCATTCGACGTCCCTTCGAGTGGCGACGCGCCAACCCGTTTGGGCTGTTCAAATACCTCGCACGCTTGCCCGGTCTTGGCCCGTTGTTGCTGGTCTATTTCATCTACCAAGTCGCCTTCACCGTCTATCCTGCGATCTGGAGCTTTTACACGCTGGAGCGGTTTGAATGGTCTCCTGGCGTACGCGGGCTGTCGCTGGCGCTTTTTGGAATATCAATGGCTGTCGTGCAGGGTGGCTTGATCCGGCCGATCTTGCGGCAGCTTGGCGAACGTGGTGCTGTGATTTATGGCCATGTGGCTGATATCGGAGTGTTCTTGCTGATCGGGTTTGTGAGCTCAGGTACGCTTTTGCTGTTCTTGACGCCTTTGGCGGCATTGCCAGCCGTCATTACGCCAGCATTGCAAGGCATCATGTCGAAGGCGGTGGATGACAACCAACAGGGCGAATTGCAAGGTGCGCTCACTTCTGTGTCCGCGCTGGCCATGATCATATCGCCCATGGTGATGACTTATGTATTTTACAGTTTCACCGGACCGAGTGCGCCATTTTATATGCCCGGAGCTTCGTTCTATTTGTCCGCGCTATTGATGGTAGTTGGATTGGTCGTGTTTCTTAGAGTCAAGACCGGCGCTTGTGACGCAAACGGTTCTGTTGTGCCATAATCTGTCGGTTTCGCTCTTGCGGGAGGATGCGACCTGCGCGACGTTCGAAGAAAGCGAAACACCAAGCGCTAAGGATATGCGGCGCAGCTAAGGACAGATATGCAAACCATCAAAGCTGCCGTATGCCATGAGTTTAGTGCCCCCCTTGTCATCGAAGACATCCTATTGCGCACACCCCAATTTGGTGAAGTCGAAGTGACGTTAGATGCCGTCGCGATCTGTCATTCTGACATTTCTTATGCCAGCGGTGCTTGGGGCGGTAGCTTGCCTGCCGTCTATGGCCATGAGGCTGCGGGTGTGGTCAGCGCCGTCGGAGAACACGTCTCCAGCGTGGCTGTTGGTGACAGCGTGGTCGTCACCCTGATCCGGTCTTGCGGCACTTGCCCGACTTGTGCAGGCGGCAAACCCACGGGCTGCGAGACGCCATATGACGGCGACAAAGGACCGATCACCACCTTAGACGGTGGCACGCTGCATCAAGCCATGGCTTGTGGAGGCTTTGCTGAAAAGGTGGTGGTTGACCAAAAGCAACTGGTCAAAATCTCGGACAAGATCGCCAAGGATGTCGCCAGCCTGATCGCCTGCGGTGTTATCACCGGAGTCGGGGCTGTTGTGAATTCGGCTCAGCTGCGCGCAGGGCAGGATGTTGTGGTGATCGGTGCAGGTGGTGTTGGCCTGAATGCTATTCAAGGCGCGCGCATCGCAGGCGCGCGCCGCATTGTGGCCGTGGATATGTCCGAAGAGAAACTGGAAGACGCGCGCGCCTTTGGTGCGACAGACGGCGTGCTTGCGACTTTGGACGCGCCTTGGCGCGCGGCCTACAAAGCCTTAGGCGGCAAAGGCGCCGAGGCGGTGATCGTCACTGTTGGTGCCATCCCGGCTTACGAACAAGCAACAAGGTATCTTGGTCGTGGTGGCAAGGTCATTATGGTAGGCATGCCACATTCCAACGCCATGGCAAAATACGAGCCTGTGGTGCTTGCGGCCCTTGGGCAAGGCATGGTGGGATCAAAAATGGGCGATGTGGTTATCCAACGCGACATTCCATGGATGGTCGATTTATACGAGCAAGGGCGGTTGCAACTTGATAGTCTGATTTCAGGGCGTTGGTCTTTAGAGCAGATCAACGAGGCGATTGAGGACACCAAGGCCGGTAAGGCGCGACGCAACGTGATTGTCTTTAAGCGTTAAGGGGCTCTGCCCCCGCCCTCCGGGCTCCCCCGGAGTTTATCTGGCAAGATGAAGAAACGGATCAGCGCATGAAACTTCAGGATCTTGATATCATTGTTACCGCCCCACCAGCCCCCGGTTGGGGTGGGCGCTATTGGATATTGGTCAAGCTGACCACGGATGATGGAATTGTGGGTTGGGGGGAGTGCTATGCGTCCTCCGTGGGGCCAGAGGCGATGCGAGGCGTGATAGAGGATGTGTTTGCGCGCCACATGGCGGGCGAGAACCCGGAAAACATAGAGATGATGTTCCGACGCGCATTTTCGTCCGGTTTCACGCAACGTCCGGATTTGACGGTAATGGGTGCGTTTTCGGGACTTGAGATCGCGTGCTGGGACATTTTGGGCAAAGCCCGCGGGCGGCCCGTATACGCGCTGCTTGGTGGGCGGATGAATGATCGCATCCGTGCCTATACTTATCTGTACCCCCTGCCGCATCACGATTTGGGCGCGTTTTGGACATCGCCTGATATGGCGGCAGAAGCTGCTTTGGACTGTGTCGAACGTGGTTTCACAGCAGTAAAGTTCGATCCCGCAGGCCCCTATACACTGCGTGGGGGGCACATGCCCGGCATGCGCGACATTTCCCTGTCTGTCGCGATTTGCAAAGCCATTCGCGAAGCCGTCGGGGACCGGGCTGACTTGCTGTTTGGCACCCATGGACAGTTTACGACAGCAGGTGCAATCCGCTTGGGGCAAGCAATTGAACCTTATTCCCCGCTATGGTTCGAAGAACCTATCCCTCCAGATGCTGTCGAAGAAATGGCCAAGGTTGCGCGCGCGGTGCGCATTCCCGTTGCCACCGGAGAGCGACTGGCAACAAAGGCTGAGTTCGCCCCAATCCTGCGCAGTGGCGCGGCGAGTATTTTGCAGCCAGCCTTGGGTCGTGCAGGCGGCATTTGGGAGATGAAGAAAGTCGCCGCCATTGCTGAAGTCTATAACGCACAAATGGCACCACATTTGTATGCGGGCCCTATTGAATGGGCGGCAAATGTTCAGTTGGCCGCATCAATCCCCAACATTCTTATGTGCGAGACGATCGAAACGCCGTTCCATGACCAATTGATCAAGGGCTCGATCCGGGTAGAAGATGGGTTCATTACACCTTCGGACGCGCCTGGCCTTGGCATTGATGTTGACGAAGATCTTGCGCGCGCGCATCCCTATTTGGGTGACGGGCTGCACCTGCAGATGCAAGAAGAGCCTTGCAATTACGTCGACGGAAATGCTTTTGAAGGCGGTGCTCCGGCCCAGCGCGAGTAGGTCAGCGCTATGCGGCTATTCCATCTGTACTACTTCGTAATCAATTCGAGGCGCGCTCACGGATGCAACGCCACCCAGCGCGATATTGCCCGATCCGGTCAAAGCGACCGTTTGGCGACAGATATAAAACTCTGGCGCCGTACCAATGGTTAACGTTGTACCCGCCGACGAACTATCTTTGAATTCAACGATTCCGCCGCGCACAGAAATGGATGCATGCACACGCGACACCGAAGCCTCGGGCACGACAAGCCCACAGGTTCGCGAGCGCCCGATGGTGATCTGATCGCCTTCGTGAATATCTTGCGCCCAGTCCAGCCAGGACAAGCGCAAAGTGGTCTTGGCCACCTGTTCATTGCGTTGCGCCTGAACCATAGTGGGTTGAGCGGCAAAACTGGTGACACCGCCATCCTCGTCTCCACCCGCCATCAAGGCAAAAATCTCGGTGGGCATGTTGATGCCCCGCAAAGTGTGTTGCCCAAGCGAACGCAGAGCATCGCGATCTATGGACTTGGTATGATCCAGCAATTGGCGGCTCATCAGGACTTCGTTTTCTTTCGCCTGCGAGGACAGTCGCGCAGCAATGTTGATCGCATCGCCAAACAACTCGCTCCCGCGACGCACCACGAGGCCCCAGTGCAACCCTGCATGTAATGACACTTCGCCACGTGCGCCAAAAGTCATCATATCGCCCGCCGCCTGCACAGCCGCATCCGAGGATTCAAACAGACAAAGTACATCATCACCTTTGGATCGCACAAATTCGCCGCCGTGAATGGTGGCAATCTTTTGCATGCCTTCAACGCATTCAAACACCATCCGGCTGGCTTGTTCATCGCCATGTTCACGGTAAAGACTGGTGCTGCCGGACACATCGGCCAGTAATATGGCACGCTCGACCCTCATTACGATCTTTCCTCCAAAACCGGGGCCCTCTCTTTCGAAAGAACAAATTTAAAATACGCACAGAAAAAACTATCTGGTAAAATACTTGCGCACTTTTAGCGCCATATCGATTCAAAAATAAAGAGTTTAGCACACAGCAGGCAATCACACCCGCGCGCGCGACTCTGAAACATTGCACGCTTGTCGGGTATCAACGATAGAACCCAAAAGCAGATATCGCGATGTCTGCCTGCATCTCGCGTCCTATCGCCAGAACACCGATACGGCGTAAGTCTTTCGCATCGAAAACGGAATCGGTGCGATGCGCTTCAAGTTCTGAAAAGGCAATGCGCACAGTGGTCCAAACAGGTGGCGCGATAAAATCAGTACGAAACGATTGCCAAGGGCGTGTGAGGGCACTGGTGCGCATGCGCAAGTCGTAGCTGGTCCCGTTCCCAAAGACGTCAAAGGTGATGCCTGTGAGCAGCCCCACAGGCGTGCCTCAACGCTTCTGAATATTGTGCAATTGCAATTCAGCCATCAACCTCCCCGGCCGTCATGCGATACCCAATGCAGACCACCGGTTGTATCGTTTGGCAACACTTTTTTGCACACTCTTGCAAAATGGGGGTGGATTCATGGCTTAGGGCCGGGTTTTACCCAAATGTCGGAGCTGGCACGCGTTACTGTGCCGCGATCAATGCACGCGCTGCGTCGCGAATCCCCTCTGCGGAAGGCAAAGTGTCCGCGTAAGCCTTGCCCGTCGCGATAAAGCTGTCTTGCGCTGTGTAGCGCGCGATGTTGCGGTGTCCTGCCTCAAACAAGGCAGTTATCACGCCCTCGGCCACGCCACCTGACTTGCGTGTTTCATCCACCACCAGAATATGCGCACAGCCTTTAACGGCCTGCAGCAAGCTTTCAGTTGGCAAAGGCGCAAGCCATCGCAAATCCACAATCCTTGCATCTGGCACATCGGCTTGCGCCGCCAGATACCGCCCATTGCCAAAGGTCACAATGGCAAGTGGCCCATCGCCCGTCACCCCGACTGAGCCATTGGCGATCCGCTGATCAAGGTCGGGATAAATGCGCATCCACGCCCCGTCGCCAGGTTGCACATCGCGCATTGGATAAAGCGCGATGGGTTCCACAAAAACACACAGCCGGTTTTCTTCGCGCGCAAGGCGGTGACATTCGCGCAGCATCTGCACAGCCTCCGCTCCGTCCGACGGACAGGCCAAAATCAACCCCGGAATATCGCGTAGAACCGCAAGCGCGTTGTCATTGTGGAAATGCCCGCCAAACCCCTTTTGATAGCCCAACCCAGCAATGCGCAGCACCATTGGATTGGCCCATTGTCCGTTAGAGAAAAACGGTAATGTCGCGGCCTCGCCCCGGATCTGATCCTCGGCATTGTGCAAGTAAGCAAGGAACTGGATTTCTGGCATCGGAATATAGCCGTTGTGGGCCATGCCGATGGCCAGCCCAAGGATCGATTGCTCATCCAGTAAAGTGTCGATCACACGCGACATACCAAAGCGGGCCAGCAGCTTTTGTGTGACACCGTAGACACCACCCTTTCGTCCCACATCCTCGCCCATAATGACGGTTTCAGGATATGTCAGCATCAAATCTGTCAGTGCCCAGTTGATCAGCTTGGACATCGGCTGCAGCGCACCCATTTGCGCCATATCACTGCCAAAGGCTGCAGCGCGCGCTGCCTCACTTGGTCCGTTTGTAGCTGATGCTTCGCGCTTAGGCGGCACAATCGCCGCCATCACCGCATCAGCGCCTGAAAGCGTCGCAGCATCTGCGATGCGCGCAGCTTCGGCACGGGTACGATCAAGCGCATCAGTGTATACAGCCAAGACGTCCGTCGCCGTCATGCCTTGCGCCATCAAACCAGCCGCCGAGCGCAGCAACGGATCGTTCGCCTCATCCGCCTCGACCTCTGCCTTTGGCAAATAACTGGTCGCCACATCTGCGCCAGCATGGCCGTACAATCTTACAGTGCGCAAATGCAAAACAGCTGGCTTGCGATGGGTGCGCACAAACGCCGCCGCCTCTTTTGCTGCGCGGTAGGCATCCCACAAGTCGCACCCGTCCCCCGCAAAATACGTTACACCCGGGCGGTGCGAGAGGCTGGATGCCACCCAACCCGTAGGTGTTTTTGTGGAGATTCCGATGCCGTTGTCCTCGCAAACCAACAACAATGGCAACGCCCCGCCCTGCACGCTGGTCCAACCCGCCGCATTAATGGCCCCTTGCGCGGTAGAATGGTTCAAAGACGCATCCCCAAAGCTGGCAATTGCAATCCCGTCACGCGGCAAAATCGCCGCGTCAGGCCGAGATTTGCGCGCAAGACCAATGCCATAAGCCGCCCCAACGGCCTTGGGCAAATGAGACGCAATGGTCGAAGTCTGCGGGGGAATGAACAAATCCCGACTACCAAGCACTTTGTGCCGCCCACCACTGGTTGGATCGTCCGCCGCGCAAGCATAGCTTAGCAACATGTCACGACACATATCTTGGCCGCGCTGTGCAGCACGTGCAACCTGAAACGCGCCATCACGATAGTGCAGAAACGCAATATCGTCGGGCCGCAATGCAT
>CAZJAW010000120.1:0-7091 GCA_964544035.1 uncultured Rhodobacterales bacterium | reverse complement strand
GACATGAACAAGTCTGTGGCCACGAATGTCTCCGCCACGTCCACGCTTATCACTTACCTTGCGCCACTATTGGGCGCGGACGGCACTGCTCTGTTTTTTGACGATGCCCAGTCCGGCAATCCGTTTTATGGCAGTTACGGCGCCACCAAGGCCGCACAAATTGCGCTTGCCCGCAGTTGGCAGGCTGAAAGCGCACGCAACGGGCCGCGCGTACACATTGCCGCACCAAACCCAATGCCGACCGCCACGCGCGCGCGCTTTCATCCCGGCGAAGACCGCGCAGCCCTAAGTGACCCCATGACAGAAGCCGCGCGTTTGATCGCTGAGGTGTCCGTTTAAGCGATACGCGTCACCCACAGGCAACGGTCCCATATCCGAGTTCCAAAAAAGTCCCGGCCCTGTCGCTCTCCTTGTTGCCCCGAAACAGAACGGGACATAGTAAGGAACAAAGGGGCCAAACATGCGCATTCTCATCACCAATGACGACGGCATCGCAGCACCCGGCCTGCAGACGCTGGAACGCATTGCACATGACCTTGCCGGACCGGACGGTGAAGTCTGGACTGTTGCTCCGGCCTTTGAACAATCCGGCGTTGGGCATTGCATCAGTTACGCGCGCCCCTTCATGATCCAAACCATTGCGCCGCGCCGCGTTGCAGTCGAAGGCAGCCCAGCCGATTGCGTGCTTGCGGGGCTATTTCAGGTGATGGATGCAAAACCCGACTTGATCCTGTCTGGTGTGAACCGTGGCAACAACTCTGCCGAGAACGCGCTTTATTCTGGCACGCTGGGTGCGGCCATTGAAGGTGCGCTACAAGGCATTCTTTCTATCGGAATTTCGCAATATTTTGGCCCAGCAAATCGCGATCTTGATGATCCGTTTGAGGCCGCGTTGGCCCATGGAAAACAGGTGATTGAGCGGATTGTCGCCAACACGCCAAAGGACCAACCGGGCTATCAATTGTTCTATAATGTGAACGTTCCCCCGGTGGCTGCCAAGGACATGAAAGGCATCCGCGTGGTACCTCAGGGGCTGCGCCCCGGTGTCGGTTTTCACACCGAGGCAACGACATCGCCATCGGGTCGGCAATTCCTATGGATCAAGGGCGGCGATCAGCAGGTGCAGACCGCCCAAGGCACAGACGCGGCCGTCAATCTGGATGGCTATGTCTCGGTCACCCCCATGCGCGCCGACCTCACGGACCATGATATGCTGAACACCTTGGGAGCTATCGCCACATGAGCCCCGAGTCCGAAAACGACGATGTCGCAACCCGCAAAATGCAGTTCCTTTATGCGCTGCGGTCACGCGGAGTGACGGACAAGCGCGTGCTTGAAGCCATGGAAGAAGTCGACCGAGGCCCCTTTATTCGTGGGCTTTTCGCGGCACGTGCCTACGAGGACATGCCATTGCCAATCGCCTGTGGGCAGACGATCAGCCAGCCTTCGGTCGTGGGCATGATGACCCAAGCGTTGAACATCAGCCCGCGCGACAAGGTTCTGGAAATCGGTACTGGCTCGGGCTATCAGGCAGCGATTCTCGCTAAGCTGGCGCGGCGCGTCTACACGATCGACCGCCACCGCCGCCTTGTGCGCGAGGCGCGCGCGATATTTGATGAACTGGATTTGCACACAATCACCGCCATCACGGCAGACGGCTCGCATGGGTTGCCTGACCAAGCCCCGTTTGATCGTATCCTTGTCACTGCCGCAGCCGAAGACCCACCCGGCCCTCTGTTGGCGCAGCTTAAGGTAGGTGGAATCATGGTGTTACCCGTGGGCCAATCGGACGCGGTGCAAAGCCTGATCCGCGTACACAAGACAGAATCCGGGTTGGAATACGACGAATTGCGCGATGTGCGTTTTGTGCCGCTACTCGAGGGCTTGGGCAAAGACTGAAATTGGTGTAAAACACTAGTGAACATTGGCGGGGGCACCCTGCTAAGGATACCGGCAACGCCCCCGCTCAGAGGGGTCCGGCAGAGGACGACGCAGATGACACGAACTTTCCCCAATCGCAGTGGACGGATGATCCTTGCAACGCTGTGCCTTGGCGCACTTGCGGCCTGCGACTCAGCTTTGGATTTTGATCTACGTGGCCCCGAGGGCGGGTTCAACACACGTGCGGCAGCGCGCAATGCAGTTGTTGACCGCCCCAAAGCGGATGCGCGCGGTATCATTTCCTATCCTACTTATCAGGTGGCGGTGGCACGGCGCGGCGATACACTCAACGAAGTCGCAACCCGCGTTGGATTGCCTGCTGCTGAACTGGCCCGGTTTAATGGCATCGAAACAGACGTGCCGTTGCGCCCGAACGAAATTATCGCGCTGCCGCGCCGTGTCGCTGAACCGATTGTTCCAACTGTGGCCGCCCCGACAAGTGTGGATGTGACGAGCCTGGCAGGCTCAGCCATTGAACGCGCCGCACCAACCCCAGCCAGCGCACCTGTATCAACGACGCCTCTGGCCCCGAACGATCAGGAACCCGTCCGCCACAAAGTTGAACGCGGAGAAACCGCCTTTACCATCGCGCGTCTCTATCAGGTGCCGGTCAGATCTCTGGCCGAATGGAACGGATTGGATGCAAGTTACTCGGTCCGCGAAGGACAGTTCTTGTTGATCCCCGTCGCGCGCGTCCCGGCCCCTGAGCGAACGGCTTCAATCGAAACGGCTGCACCGGGCGATGGATCGATCACACCAGTACCACCAAGTGCAACCAAACCCTTGCCCAAAAACGATACCACAGTGACGCCAGCAGCGGCCCCCGCCCCTGAACCTGCAAAACCTGTGGCAGATGTGGGCCAAACCACCACGTCCCCCAAATCAGCTGAGATGACGATCCCTGTGCAGGGCAGCATCATCCGCAGTTATTCTAAGGGCCGAAACGAAGGCATCGACATCAAGGCGGCCCCCGGCGCACCTGTAAACGCAGCCGCAGCGGGTACAGTCGCAGCCATCACCGAAAGTGCAGAAGGTGTGCCGATTGTCGTGGTGCGCCATCCTGACAATCTGTTGACGGTCTATGCCAATGTCGCGGACGTCAAAGTGGCCAAAGGCGACAGTGTGCGGCGCGGCCAAGCCATCGCAAGTTTGCGCGACACTGCTGATCAGGCATTTGTGCACTTTGAAGTGCGCGACGGCTTTGACAGCGTGGATCCGGCCCCTTTCTTTGAAGGTTAACCTTTAAGACAAACCCAAGGAAATTCCCGCTTTTGCGGGGATTTTGGTCATATTTGCCTTAGGGTCCTGACCCTAAAGTTACCTCTTCCTTTTCTAAAACGGTGAAGCTGCGGACTGTAATTTCACACCCGGTCACACGTGGAGGTATTCTGGCGAATCCACGTATTTTGTGGCCAACAAAAACGACGGTGTCTTTACGCCAAACCCTGACTTGGGTGCGCAAATTGTGTGTTTCACCTCTGGCACATTGACCGAAACGCTTTATCCCGGTTCCGTGGCGATGGACGCAGTCAACGCGGCGGCACGCGATGAAATCCTGCGTCTTTTTCCGGATTTGACCAACTATGGTCCAATGGCTGCACCCTGTCTGCATGGATACGAAGCACGAATGTTGACCGCCTGAGCTTTACAGCACCACACCACGTCGCCCAGCCAAATCACAGAAAAACTGCCACGCAACCCGGCCTGAACGTGACCCGCGCGTTGCTTGCCACTCAATCGCTTCGGCCCAAAGGGTGTCTTCGTCGATTTCGATCCAATAGGCCGCGCAATAGCCTCGGATCATTTCCAAATACTGTTCCTGATCACAAGGATGAAAGCCCAGCCAAAGCCCAAAGCGATCCGAAAGCGACACTTTTTCTTCAACCGCCTCGGACGGGTTGATCGCACTGCCCCGCTCATTCTCGATCATGTCGCGCGGCATTAAGTGGCGGCGGTTTGATGTGGCGTAAAGGATCACGTTGTCTGGCCGCCCCTCAATCCCGCCATCTAGAACTGCTTTCAGGGATTTGTAGTGCTGGTCGTCGTGGCTAAAGCTCAGATCATCGCAATAGAGAATAAAACGTGCCGTCTTGGCCTCACGTAACACCGCAAGCAAACGCCCCACCGATGGTAAGTCTTCGCGGTGCAGCTCGACAATCTTCAAGTCCGGGTGATCCGTTTCAAGCGCGCCATGTATCGCCTTGACCAGACTGGATTTCCCCATCCCTCTGGCGCCCCAAAGCAGCGCATTGTTCGCAGACAGACCTTGGGCAAACTGGCGTGTGTTGGCCAGTAACGTATCACGAGACCGCTCAATCCCAACCAGCAGATCCAAAGGTACACGCGAAATTTGCTCGACCGGTTCCAAACGATCCGGCCCTGTCTGCCAAACAAAGGCGCGCGCGGCATCAAAATCGGGTGCCGCCATTGGCGCAGGTGACATGCGTTCAAGTGCAGCCGCGATGCGGTCCATAGGGTCGTCGATCACTTCACGTCTTCCTCTGGCGTGTCGCCAAGATCATCTTCGTCTTCGTCCTCGTCATCAAAAAACCCTTCGGCACGAAGCTTGGCGTCGCGTTTCTTTTCGACTTGGCGGACAAGGAAAATCGAAACCTCATACAACCCATAAACCACTGTAAACAGGATACCTTGGGTGATGACATCGGGCGGCGTGACCAAAGCGGCCAGCACCAAAATGCCCACCATTGCGTATTTGCGCACATTGCCAAGACCCTCCGCACTCACCAGCCCGGCTTTGCCCATCAAGGTCAAAAGCACAGGCAACTGGAAGCACAGGCCAAATGCCATGATGAATTTCAAAGTGATATCAAGGCTTTCATTCACCTTACCAAAGAAGGTGATGCGGATGCCTTCCTCAGTGCTTGGCGTTGCTGCGACTTCCGCGCCTGTGATGGCCTCGGTCCCTACAAAAGTGCCCATTAGGTCGGCAATGATCGACGGCACATCGGCAAAGCCAAGGAAAAATGCCATCGCCAACGGCGTGACGACAAAATGCGCAAAAGACGCACCCAAAAAGAACATCAATGGCGAGGCCACCAGAAACGGCAAAAATGCATTCTTTTCCTGTCGGTACAGTCCGGGCGCCACAAAGCGCCACATCTGGAAACCAATCATTGGAAAAGACAACGCAAAACCAAACACCATCGAAATTCGGAACAACGTGAACAGATATTCTTGTGGGCTGGTGTATTGCATCGTTGGGGACGGATCACCCAGTTCACGCAAAGTCGATTCAATTGGCCCCAGCAGGAACTGCAAGATCGGTTCTGCCACTGCAAATGCCAGAATGATGCCGATCAAGAAGGCGATGGCCGACCGGATCAGGCGCGTGCGCAGCTCCGCCAGATGCTCGATCAACGGTGCAGTACTGTCATCCACGTCAGACGCATCAGCCATTTTTGCTCTCTTTCGTCGGCTTGGCCGGTGCGGGCGCTGCGGCCTCAAGCTCTTCGGCTTTCTTCAACGCAGCTGCGGCTTCTTTGGTTTTACGCTCAGCCTCCGCGCGCGCTGTGGCAGCTTGGATTTTGCGGGCGTTTTCAGCACGTTTTGCCTTTTCAGCGGCCATCTTGGCCGTTTCAGGACCTGCATCCTTGGCCGTTTCAGGACTTGCATCAAGATTGCTCAGCGAAGACGTCACGTCCCGCGCGGCATCTTTGACCCCATCCATGGCAGACCCAACTGGGTTTGTTGCCGTCTTGATGGTCTTTTGCAGATCACTCACACCCGCATCATCAGCAGCTTGGTTCATGGCCGAGCTAAACTCGCGCGCCATACCTTTGGCTTTGCCGACCCAACGGCCGACATTGCGAAACACCACTGGCAAATCCTTGGGGCCAATCACGATCAACGCGACAACCCCAACCACCAACATCTCGGTCCAGCCGAGGTCGAACATGGTTTAGACCTTGTCTTTGTCGGGCTCGGGCGTGACGTCCTTGGCCTCGGCCACGACATCCTCTTCGGCAACGCCGTCTTCTAGTTCTTTCTGGCCTTCGTTGATGCCTTTTTTGAAGCTGGTGATGCCTTTGCCGACTTCACCCATCAGGCTCGAAATCTTGCCACGTCCAAAGAGGACCAGAACCACAACTGCAATCAGCAGAATCCCCGGCAATCCAATATTGTTCAACATTTGTGTTTCTCCCAATCCTTGGCGGCGCGCGCCATCTGTCCTTGATCTATGTATGGGGGGCGCTGCGTCACGAAAAGGGCGGAGTCGTGCCAGAGAGCTGTACAACGATGAAAATAAGTTGTGATTTTGACTGGCCCGCAAACAACTGACACCTTAATGTCAGGAGCATGTCCCGTTCCGACCGACTATTCGATATCTTGTCCAGCTTGCGCGACGGTCAACTGCACCGGGCCGAGGATTTGGCACGTCGCCACGCCGTGTCGGTACGTACGATCTATCGCGACATGGACACGCTTGTGACCTCCGGGGTGCCCGTACAGGGCGCGCGCGGCGTTGGCTACCGGATCAGCGACATGACCACCCTGCCCCCGCTGGCTTTGACACCACAAGAAGTTGAGGCATTGAACCTTGGCATCGCCATCGTGGCCGAAGCGACGGACCCGGATTTGAAATCGGCTGCGCGCAGCCTTGCAGACAAAGTGGACGCAGCCCTGCCCGAACGCAGCGTGGCCGCGGCTGATATGTGGAAATTTGCCACCTACCCGTTCGCAGATGCCGTGCGCGGCTATGCCTTGATGCCAACCTTGCGCGCTGCGATCCGCGCGCGCCAAAAACTGCACCTGACCTATCATTCCAAAGGCGACAGGATCACCACGCGCACAATCCGCCCGTTGCACATGGAATATTGGGGGCGCGTTTGGACGTTGACCGCGTGGTGCGAGATGCGTGAGGATTTCAGAGCCTTCCGCGTCGATCTGATCCAATCCGCCGAGGCCTTGCCCGAGATGTTCGTGGACGAACCGGGCAAACGGCTGAGTGATCACAACCCCAATCTCTAAAGCCAACGCCCAAGGGTCGGCGGGTGGGCGTCTTTGCGCAGCAAACAGAGCCATCCGACGGCTATCGTTTGGGCAAAAACACCTCGATCGCGGCCACGGCCATCACAGCGACATCGCCTGCCACTGGCTCCGTCGTGATATTATATTACCAAAACGGTGTA
>CAZJAW010000119.1:0-7136 GCA_964544035.1 uncultured Rhodobacterales bacterium | reverse complement strand
TCCATGAACCCACTGCTCATCACGCTCGGGGCCGCCCTGTTTCTGGGCGAACAACTTGGACCACGCCGCATCTTTGCGATCTTGCTGGCTTTGGCTGGGGCTATGCTTGTGATCCGTCCGGGGTCTGACGTGTTTCAACCTGCTGCCCTCCTCCCATTGATCGCGGCGCTTTGTTTTGCCTGTTACACCCTGATCACTCGCCGTCTGGGCCCAAACGAAGACGTATGGACGTCGTTGTTTTACACCGGCCTTGTTGGATCCGTGATCCTGACCGCCATTGTCCCGTTCCACATGCCTGCCCTCACGCCGACCAGCATTGCACTGTTGATGTTTATCGGCGCGATTGGCACTGCTGGACAGATGATGTTGATCCGCGCGCTGTCTCAGGCCGAGGCCGGATTGCTTGCGCCCTTTAATTACACCGGGCTTGTGTTTGCAGTTTTGTGGGGCTTTGTTCTATTTGGTGAAGTGCCTGATGCGCTGACTCTGCTTGGTGCGCTTGTGATTGCAGGTGCAGGGATTTATGTCTGGCATCGAGAAACCCGCGCCAAGCCTGCTGCTCAGCGCTAAGCCAAAGGTACCAATGCCAAAGGATCCCGATACGTTGCCAGCCAGCAAACGGGCCACCTATTTCGCGACCAATCTGGGCGCGCGGGCTTGTATCGGGGCGGCACTTGCGTTGCCATACCGCTGGCGCGTACCGTTCATGGGGTGGGTGTTTTCACGCGTCATCGCACCGGTTGCGGGATTCTTGCGCCGGGCCGAAGACCACGTCACCTTTATATTACCCTACCTTCCGCGCGCCGAACAAAAACGCATCGCACGTGCCAGCCTAAGCAACGCCGGACGCACATTGATCGAAAACTATTCGACCAAGGCTCTTCTGGCGCGCCAAAAAGACGCCGATATCGAAGGCCCCGGAATCGAAGCTTTGGAACAAGCCGCCAAAGCAGGCAAACCCGTCATTCTGGTCACTGGTCACTTTGGAAACTACGAGGCGGTGCGGGCTGCTCTTGTCGCGCGTGGGTATGACGTGGGCGGGCTGTATCGCGACATGGCCAACCCCTATTTCAACGCCCACTATGTGCGCACGATGCAGGCCTTTGGTGGCCCCGTCTTTGCCCAAGGGCGCAAAGGCACTGCCGGATTTGTCCGCCATCTTAAGGCAGGCGGTCAACTGGTGCTGCTTTTTGATCAGCACGTCATTGATGCACCTGTACTGACATTTTTGGGACAAAAGGCACATACCGCTGTTTCAGCGGCAGAGCTGGCCTTGCGTTATGATGCGCTGTTGATCCCATTTTACGGAATTCGCACAGGCGACGGTCTATCGTTTGAGTGCGTGATGGAAGAACCAATCCCACATTCTGACGCAGAAACCATGACGCAAGCCATGAATGACAGCATCAGTGCGCGCATCCGTGCGCATCCTGAACAGTGGCTGTGGGTCGCGCGCCGTTGGCGGGACAGCGCGAACGCTGCCCCAGAGGGATAAGAGGATTACTTGACCTGAGCGGCTGCTAGAATGGGACCAGAACGTCCCTCTTGGATCATCACGACCAGCGGGTTGTCACCCTCAATCGGCGCTTCCACAAACAAGGCTGCCGCCCCATCCCATTCGCGCAGGATTTTCCAGTCTTCCGCCACATTGGCATAATTGATCGTGCGGCCCGCGTTTTCACCGCGCGTGATGCGTGCCTCACGTTCTGTCTGATAGCGTACCAGATGAACCACCATAGGTTTGCCGCGCTGATCGGTTGTGGCCGAAACTTTCAGCACACCCGCATCAAGTGCTACGTTCAAGTCCACCATTGGCGGCTTTGCCGTGGCTTCCGCGATGGCTTTTGACAGCTCCATCGGGCGCGCGCCAACAACGCTTTCAATTCCGTTGATGATCATCTGAGGCGTGTAAACTGACCGCCGACCCGCCACGCGGGCATAGTTGCGTTGACGATCCGAATGTTCCGGGCTCGCAAATTCGTCTTTCCAACCAATGTAGTCCCAGTAATCCACATGCAGCGCCAAAGCGATGACATCGTCACGCTCGGTCAACTCATGCAGCAACTCGTCTGCAGGTGGGCAAGAAGAACACCCTTGCGACGTGAACAATTCGACCACGACGGGCGTTTGAGCCGCCAAAGGCGAACTGAATGCGGCAAAGCCCGCAAGGATTAAGGAACTTAAGTTTTTCATGGAGTACGCGCACACTCTCTTGTAGCAATACTGTTTGGTTGCAATTCTTATTTAAGAGACAGTTAAATCAATCGCCAATCAAGGTTTGTTGAGCATATGTGACAGCACGATCACAACCTCGCGTTCACAAACCGTACACCATTGTATACCAAAAGATCAAAACGACTGCAATTTGAGTTGATCAACACCGCGCCATAAGGCATGACGCACCTAACAAAATTGCCCCGCAGCCACACGAAAGGACCCACTCCATGCCCATCACAGTTGGCCACGATACCGCTAAAACGCGCAAGACGCTTACCGCTGGCGCGCAATCGATTGACTATTATTCCATTCCCGCCGCCACCGCAGCCGGGCTTGGCGATTTTTCCAAGCTACCCGCCGCACTAAAAGTCGTGCTGGAAAACATGCTACGCTTTGAAGATGGCAAAACCGTCAGCGTGGACGACATCAAGGCATTTGCCGAATGGGCAGAAAAAGGCGGCAAAAACCCGCGCGAGATTGCGTACCGCCCTGCCCGCGTGCTGCTGCAAGATTTCACAGGTGTGCCAGCCGTAGTTGACTTGGCCGCTATGCGCGACGCGATTGTGTCCCTTGGTGGCGACGCCGAACAAATCAACCCGCTGAACCCTGTTGATCTGGTTATCGACCACTCAGTCATGATTGACGAATTTGGCAATCCGCGCGCCTTCCAGATGAATGTGGATCGTGAATACGAACGCAACATGGAACGCTACACCTTCCTGAAGTGGGGCCAAAACGCCTTTAACAACTTCCGCGTTGTGCCTCCGGGAACTGGCATCTGCCACCAAGTGAACCTCGAATACCTCGCACAGACCGTCTGGACCGACACGGATCAGAACGGCACCGAAGTTGCCTATCCCGACACACTTGTCGGCACAGACAGCCACACCACCATGGTCAACGGCGCGGCCGTCCTTGGTTGGGGTGTCGGCGGGATCGAAGCCGAAGCTGCAATGCTGGGCCAGCCGATCTCGATGCTGATCCCCGAAGTTGTCGGCTTTGAGCTGACAGGTTCGATGTTGGAAGGCACCACAGGGACCGACCTTGTTCTGAAGGTTGTCGAAATGCTGCGTGAAAAAGGCGTGGTTTCCAAATTTGTCGAATTCTACGGCGAAGGGTTGAACCGTCTGCCGCTGGCCGACCGTGCCACAATCGCCAACATGGCGCCCGAGTACGGCGCCACCTGCGGTTTTTTCCCGATCGACGGCGAAACGCTGCGCTACATGCGTAACACAGGCCGGGATGAGGACCGCGTCGCGCTGGTCGAAGCCTATGCCAAGGAAAACGGCATGTGGCGTGATGACGACTACGCACCGATCTATACCGACACCCTGCATCTGGACATGGGCACCATTGTGCCTGCGATCTCGGGGCCGAAACGCCCGCAGGATTACGTGGCACTCAGCGACGGGCAAAAAGCGTTCCGCCGCGAAATGGAAGAGACCTTTAAGCGCCCCATGGGCAAAGAGGTTGCGGTTGAGGGCGAAGACTACACCCTTGAATCCGGCAAAGTTGTGATCGCATCGATCACCTCCTGCACCAACACATCAAACCCATACGTGATGATCGGTGCGGGCCTTGTGGCGCGCAAAGCGGCTGCCTTGGGTATGAACCGCAAACCATGGGTGAAAACTTCGCTTGCGCCTGGATCGCAGGTTGTTTCGGCCTATCTGGAAGCCGCCGAACTGCAAGATGATCTGGATGCTATCGGCTTTAACCTTGTTGGTTATGGGTGCACGACATGCATCGGTAACTCTGGTCCAATCCAACCCGAACTGTCCAAAGCGATTGCCGATGGCGATCTGGTGGCAACATCTGTTCTGTCGGGCAACCGCAACTTTGAAGGCCGGATTTCACCTGATGTGCGCGCCAACTACCTCGCGTCACCCCCCCTTGTGGTGGCCTACGCGCTGGCAGGCACGCTCGACATCGACCTCAGCAAAGACGCCATCGGTCAGGATAAAGACGGCAACGACGTCTTCCTGAAAGACATCTGGCCCACCACACAGGAAGTTGCCGAGCTGGTCGAAGCCACCGTGACCCGCGAAGCGTTCCTGACCAAATATGCCGACGTCTTCAAAGGCGACGAAAAATGGCAGGGCGTGGAAACCACCGACGCGTTGACTTATGACTGGCCGCCTACATCGACCTACGTGCAAAACCCACCCTACTTCCAAGGCATGGGGGCCGAGCCGGGCACAATCAGCAACATCGAAGGGGCCAAAGTGCTTGCGGTCTTGGGTGACATGATCACAACCGACCACATCTCGCCCGCTGGTGCTTTCCAACAAAGCACTCCTGCTGGCCAATATCTGATCGACCGCCAAGTTGCGCCACGCGAATTCAACTCTTATGGCTCGCGTCGCGGCAACCACGAGATCATGATGCGCGGCACATTCGCCAACATCCGCATCAAGAACGAGATGCTGGACGGGGTTGAGGGCGGCTATACCAAAGGCCCCGATGGCAAGCAGACCTCGATCTATGATGCTGCTATGGCGCACCAAGAGGCAGGCACACCGCTGGTGGTTTTTGGTGGTGAACAATACGGCGCTGGGTCTTCGCGTGACTGGGCCGCTAAGGGCACAGCCCTGCTGGGCGTAAAGGCGGTCATCTCCGAAAGCTTTGAGCGTATCCACCGCTCGAACCTTGTCGGCATGGGCGTGATCCCGTTCGAATTCACCGGCGGTGACACACGCAAGAGCCTTGGTCTGACAGGTGAGGAAACGGTGTCTATCTCTGGTCTCGACACGATCAAACCGCTGGAAGTGGTGCCCTGCACCATCACAATGGCCGACGGCACGGTGAAAAACATCGACCTGAAATGCCGGATCGATACCGCGATCGAGATCGAATACATCGAACACGGCGGCGTTCTGCACTATGTGCTGCGCAACCTGGCGCAAGCGCCAATGGCTGCCGAGTAAACCTCACAGTAATTCCAAGGGGCGGGATTTCAGGTCCGCCCCTTGAACCAAACCCATCCAAGACACCTTCACGCACGAACGTCCTTGGCACGCACATCCGCCAAGCACAGACGGCAAGCGTCCGGGCCACAACAACTTTTCAAATTCTTAAAATTGTGAAAAGTTTGCCCCAAAATCGCCCATCACCACCGCCAAAGAACAAGCTTCGAAACGATTGAAAGCCTGAAGCCCATGGTACGTCACCTACTTATTTGCTGTCTTGCATTTGCCGCTCCCCCAGTCGCGGCTCAGTCCATAAACTTTGGTGACAACTTTTCAGAATGGGCGAACGACGGCGAATGTGACGATCGTCGCTTTGTCGGCCCGGGGATGGCCGAAGAATTGGACCGGGACGACACAGGCCATGACGCCTCAGATTGCCGCAAAGCGCACCGGCAAGGCTTGATCACGCTCTGGGACCAAACAAAGGCCGCCGCCGCAACGCAATGCTCTGCCATTCAGTTTGGCAACAACCGGTCAGAACATGCACGCGACGGGGAATGCGATGACCCAAGGTTTGAAGGCACAGGGACCTCCACGGTCGTGATAACCGACGATCTGGGCCGGGACGCCGCAGATTGTAGACGCGCGTGCGACCTTGGCACGGTTTTCCTTCGAAACTACTAAAGGTTTGCGACCTGATCGCGTTTCGCGCTCAAACGGCAAAAAAGCCGATCACAATCGCGACAGCTTTTTTAATTTTTCGTGTCGTTTTTCCCGTGCGCTAGACCAAAATTAACTTTCTTGGTGCAATACAGCGTCATTCCACATGAGGGGTGACGCCATGAATTACATCGTTTCAGTTGCTTTTCGCCCACTTCCGGGCAAGCGCGACATCATCGCCACTTTGATCAAGCCCATGCTTGAACAGACGCGGAAGTTTGATGGATGTGTGCAAGCGCACTTGTGCCATGAAACATCGCAAAACGATGTCGTTATCTGGCATATGTGGGAAAATCAGGCCGCCTTCGAAGCGTACTTAGATGCGCGCGCAGAACGCGGCGAGCTTCATGTTTTCAATGACTTTCTCGCCGACGAACAGATCATGCAAACCTACAATGTGCTCTGAATAACGCGCATGCCGCACCCGCCAGCCGCGGTGTGCCCAGCACGCCAGCCGCACGCACCAGAATGTCGTGCACCGCAGGTGCTCAATTTGATAAAGCCCGCGCCTTTTCCAGTTCGGGCAGAAACCGCTGTTCATAATCCGATCCGATAAGCGGGCCGATAAAGCGGTACAAAACCTTACCATCCCCATCCAGGATAAAGGTCTCGGGCGGCGCGGTCACACCCCAGTCAAAGGCCGACCGGCCCGCAGGGTCAAAAGGCACTGCAACAAAAGGCGAATCGGCCTCTTGCAGATAGGCGCCCGCATTCGCTTCGGTGTCGCGGAAATTGACGCCAATGATCGGCACGCCCGACGCTTCCAGTTGCAGCAGCCTTGGATGCTCGGCCCGGCAAGGCGGGCACCATGAGGCCCAAAAATTGACCAGCGTCACTTCGCCTCGGGCAAAGTCTTCGGGCGTCACGCCCGCATGACCGGCCAGCGCCTCGGTCGTCATCGCCGGGGCAATCTGCCCAGCCCGCGCGGTTTCAAGCTCGTCATCGCCGGTCAACATCCCGACAGCGGCCAGCGTAACAAATCCGGCAAAGATCAGCGGCGGGGCCAGCATCAAAAGCGGCAGCTTAGGCATTCTTGCGTGCCTCCACAGCTTTCATTTCGGCCCGCACACGCCGGCCTTTCAGCAAGCTCGCGATCACCAAAACGGCCAGCAGGCCAAGCGAGACGGCATAGGCCGCCAGCACCGTATCGGCGTATTTTCCAAGATCAGGCATGTTGCACCTCGCGCGCGATCAAAGCTCGGGTCCGGCGCAACCGGATTTCAGTGCCGGTCCGGTACAGAACCAAAGCCAGAAACAGCAGGCCAAAGCCAACCATACATAGCACAAGAG
>CAZJAW010000118.1:0-7192 GCA_964544035.1 uncultured Rhodobacterales bacterium | reverse complement strand
GCAACTGACAACCACCACAAGATCGAAAATGTGGGCATGGGGCGGACACGCGATCCGGCGAAGGTGTTTCAATTCGGATATCAGTCAGCACGTCACCATCCGGCGTGCCACTCACTACTTCACCCGGCAAGGCGAGAGGTACAAAAATCGGGCCGCGCGCAACACCGTCGCCTTGCTGGCCCAGCCGTTCAATGGTCACTGTTTTCATGGGCAAACGCCTATCTGCCCTAAGCGCTCGGCAAAAGCCCTATTCCGCAGCTTCTGTGCGGATGAAACCGCCGGATTGACGTTCCCAATAGCGCGCATAAAGCCCGCCCTTGGCCAAAAGCACGTCGTGTGACCCCTCTTCAACAATCTGCCCAGCATCCATAACAAGTATCCTGTCCATTTCTGTCAATGTGGACAGACGGTGCGCGATGGCCAGTACTGTCTTACCCTCCATCACATGAGACAAGGCTGTTTGGATCGCGGCCTCGACTTCGCTATCAAGCGCGCTTGTCGCCTCATCCAATACCAAAATCGGCGCGTCTTTCAGTATCGAACGCGCCAAAGCAATCCGCTGGCGCTGCCCGCCAGACAGTTTCACGCCACGTTCACCCAAGTGCGCTTCGTATCCACGACGGCCCTTATGGTCCTCAAGATCAAGGATGAACTCATGCGCTTCCGCCTTTTTGGCAGCCGCAATCATCGCGCCTTCATCGGCAAAAGGGTTCCCATACAAGATATTGTCCCGCGCTGAACGGTTGAACATCGCGGTGTCCTGCGTAACCATCCCGATATTGCGACGCAGACTTTCCTGAGTAACGCCGCGCGTTTCTTGCCCGTCGATCAGAATGTGGCCAGATTCTGGTTCATAAAGACGCAACAAAAGCGACACGAGCGTCGTTTTGCCAGCACCCGAGGCACCCACAAGCCCGATCTTTTCCCCCGGTTTGATGGTCAGGGAAATAGACTGAATGCCACCGGTTTCGCGCCCGTACGAAAAACCAAGCTGATCAAGTATAATCTCGCCTTGCGGAACATTTAATTCAGCAGCCGTGTCCATGTCTTCGACACGGGTGCGTGGAGTGAGAGTACGAACGCCATCTTCAATCTCGCCTACGTTAGAATAGATAGCCATGAGCGTGAAACTAACCCACCCCGTCATTTGCGCGATGCGAATGGCAATCGCACCAGAGGCGACGATATCTCCGGGACTGGCCAGCCCACGCTGCCACATGACGATCGTGCCGCCAAGCAGTAGAACCGGCAGCAACCCTGCCAACGCCATCAAGGCAAATCGGAAACCTGCAGACAGGATGCCAAATTTGACTGCATGACCGCGAAACTCTGCCATTGCACCAAGGGCTGCCTGATCCTCATGATCGTCATGGGCGAACAATTTGACTGTCTTGATATTGGTGATGGTATCGACCACTTGTCCCGACACCATCGCCCGAGCCGATGCGCGGCTGGCCGAACGCGCGCGGATACGAGGCAAATACCAACGGATCAGCGCGAAATAGAGCACCAGCCAAACGGCAAAGCCCAGCGCCACACGCCAGTCTATCGCCAACAAAAGCAGGACGGACCCAACAAGCGAGGCCAACGCAAAGGCGACAACGTTAATGAACTCCGAAACCACATCTGTAACCGCCCGTGCCGCCTGCATCTGTTTCTGAGCAATGCGGCCTGCAAAATCATCGTCAAAAAAGCTAACTGATTGTCCCAGCGTCCAACGATGCAGGCGCGATAAGACAAGCGGATTCACGTTCGGTTGCACAATAATGGCATTGCTCGCAGCACTTAGACCAAACAAGATGGGTCGCGCGATCAGAAAGAAAGCAAGCGCCCCGATGATGAGGCCAACATTATTGACGGCAAAAAACCCATCCGGTCCCAGAGCAACTGTGGCATCAATCACCTGACCCAGGATCAACGCCGTTCCCGCCTCAAGTGCGCCAGCAGCCGCCGAACAAAAACCTGCCAACCAAAGAGCAGGCCAAGCACCCGACAAACACCAGCGCATGAAGGGCCATAGATCTTGTGGTGGCGGCCCTTCTGCTCGGCGAAACGAATCGATCCAGTTAGAAATATTCACTCTGCTGCCTCAGCTCCAATGAACCCACCCGATTGGCGTGCCCAGAATTCTGAATATAGACCACCTTTTTTCAAAAGCGCGCCGTGACTGCCATCTTCGACGATTTTCCCGCCATCAAGCACAAGAATGCGATCCATTTGGGCGATCGTAGACAGACGGTGCGCGATGGCGATGACAGTCTTGCCCTCCATCATCTTATAAAGCGTATCCTGAATGGCAGCTTCAACTTCACTATCAAGCGCACTTGTCGCTTCGTCCAACAATAGAATCGGTGCGTTCTTCAGGATTACACGGGCCAGAGTCACCCGCTGCCGCTGCCCGCCCGACAACTTGACACCCCGTTCGCCAACCTCTGCATCATAACCGGTACGCCCTTCGGGATCAGCCAGATCAAGGATGAACTCATGAGCCTGAGCTTGTTGGGCGGCCTTGATCATCTCTGCCTCTGTTGCGTCAGGTCGGCCATACAAAATGTTGTCCCGCACCGAGCGGTGCAAAAGCGAACTGTCCTGCTGCACCATACCAATATTCAGGCGAAGGCTATCTTGCGTCAGTTGAGTGATGTCTTGCCCGTCAATCTCGATCCGTCCGGATTCGGCGTCGTAAAAACGCAAGAGCAGTTTAACCAACGTCGACTTACCAGCACCCGAGCGCCCAACCAAACCGACTTTTTCTCCGGGGCGGATCACAAAACTCACAGCATCCAAACCACCGCTTTTACGACCATAGTGATGAGTCAAATTGTGAAGAGCGATTTCGCCCTGCCTCATCACCAGCGGCTTGGCATCTTTGGCATCGACCAACGTGATGGGTTTGGCAATCGTCTCCATCCCCTCAGCCACAACACCGAGTTCCTGAAAAAATGAGGTCAACGCCCACATGATCCACCCCGTCATCGCGTTCAATCGCAGGGTAAGTGCTGTCGCAGCAGCTACTACACCAACAGTCGCCGACCCTTGGGTCCAAAGTAGAATGGCCCAACCTACAAGAGTCACGATCAGAAACCCGTTCAACGCAACAAGCATCACATCCATCAAAGTGAAAATCCGCATCTCTTTTTTGAAAGTATGTCGCGTGTGTTCGATGGCTTTGCGAGCATAGCCCACTTCAAGATCATGATGCGCAAACATCTTGACTGAATGGATGTTGGTATAAGCATCAACCATTCGCCCCGTCAGTGCCGAACGCGCATCGGACGACGCCTTGGACGCGGGGCCGATACGTTTAACGGTCCACGTAACAAGGCATGCATACAGCACAAACCAAATCGCCATAGGAGCAAGCAATCGCACGTCCGCTACGCTTAGCAACACAAAAGCGCCGATCACATAGGCGAGCGAAAACGAAATCGCATCAAAGACCTGAAAGACAACTTCGCCCGCCGACCGAGGGGTCTGCATCACACGGTTGGCAATGCGCCCGGCAAAGTCGTTTTCAAACCAACCCACAGACTGACGCAGGATGTGCTTGTGCGCGCGCCAACGGATCAGCGTGCCAAAATTCGGCAGGATTGTATTGTTCAGCAACGCTACATCCAGCATTTGAAGTAAGGGGCGTGCAATCAGAACGAACATGGCCACCGCGATCACCTCGACCCCATGGCTTGCCCAAAATTCAGACGGTGTCGTCCCCATGAGATCGACAATGCGGCCCATGTAATAGATCAACCAAACCTCGATCGAGGCGACGACCAACGACATTAAGCCAGCTAAAATGAAAACCTTTTTGAAAGGTTGAGAGTAGTCGCGCAAGAACGGCCACAGCGTGGTTGGCGGCGTGTCAGTTTCTGTATAGTCGGTGTAGGGATCGACGAGCGATTCAAAATATTTGAACATGGGGCAGTCTCTTGAAGATATGGTGCAACATGAAAGCGACGCGAGCCAAAGCCCGTTTTCGTCACTTCAGACGAGTGGCGACAATGTCAGGTGTCGTACCAAATCCCGCGAAACATGTTGTTAGCCTCCGTGTTCCCGCAAGCCATAACGCGGCGTAGCGAAAAAGTCACGACCTCAGAAGGTCGTTTTTTGATTTCGCCAAATCGGAAGCCAGCCAATCTTGTTTTAGTGCCTTCAGCTTATCGCCCAAGGCCTTGCCTTTGAAGTCAGGCAGATCAATCGCATTGACCGGAAATTTGCTTTGGGAACCTGTAGTTACATCTGCGATGACCGCCGCAGTTAGCGGCGCGTTTGCCATCGCGCCACGCAGCAACACGGCGCCCAACCCTGCCTTCTCGCCTAACTGATATCCAATGGCTTTGGGTGACAGCGTGCTGACACTTTGATCCCGAATCGAATCCAACTGCTTTTGATCCGCGCGCGACAAACGCAGACGCTTTGGCACATCGATTCCGCCCAGCGCAGCAAGACGTGCTATGGGATCAGGCGAGGCCTTGGTCATCCCCTCAAGGTGAACAAGAGGCGCGATCAGAGTGGGATCTGCCCCCGGCAAAATAGAACCCAGCACACCAGTTTGCGCCATCGTGGCCAATGAGGGCGCGGGATCGATAGCAGACAGAAGTTTGATCATCTCCGCACCAACTCTTTCGCCAGAAAGAGTCTCTAACCCTTCCAAATTGGCGGCAATACCGTTGAGTGCATCAGCGTCCCACCCTTCTTGCTGGTTGGCGTAGTAGGCATGAAACCGAAAAAACCGCAGGGTGCGCAGGTAGTCCTCGCGGATACGCTGATCTGCGTCCTCAATGAATCGAACACGACCTGCTTTGAGGTCCGGCAACCCATCTAGCGGGTCTAGGATCGTCCCAGTCCGATCCGCATAAAGCGCGTTCATTGTGAAATCCCGACGGCGCGCGTCTTCTGCAATATCATTAGAAAATGCAACCACGGCCCGACGACCATCTGTGGCCACGTCTTGGCGAAAAGTCGTGACCTCAAACGCCGAACCATCCACGATCACAGTAACGGTGCCATGTTCAATGCCAGTTGGAACGGCCCGAAATCCAGCGTTTTCGACGATGCGCATAACATCATGCGGGACGGCATCAGTGGAAATGTCCACATCGCTCGCTTCGACTCCAAGAAGCGCATTTCGAACACAACCACCGACGAACAATGCCAGATGGCCCGCCTTCTCAAGAACCGCGCACAGGCTTTGCGCCGCCGGATCAGCTAAGAAAGGCGTGTCTAGGTTTAGACGTGAGGCAGAGCGTCGGTCCATGCCCGCAATATACGCGCGGTTGCGCCCCAGATGTAATAGGGTCCGAAAGGCACCGTGTAATAAGAGCGCTGCTGTCCCTGCCAACGCCGAGATTGCACAACGTAATTTGCCGGGTTCAAAACATGGGCAAGAGGAACGCGAAAGACTTCGGCCACTTCACCGGCCTCAGGCAACACGTCGAAATCTTGCAAGACCAACGCAACAATTGGCGTCACTGTAAAGGACGTGACTGTTTCATGCGGCGCGAAGGCACCTAAAACCTCGACATGATCATTCGGCAAGCCAATTTCCTCGCGCGCCTCGCGCAAGGCTGTTGCGATCAAATCAATGTCGTTATCGTCCTGCTTTCCACCAGGAAAAGCGATTTGGCCAGGATGGTGTTTCAGGGCCGAGGAACGTTTGGTCAGAATCAGATCATAGCCATGTTCGCCTGCAATAATTGGGGCAAGCACAGCTGCCGGGCGCAACTTGCGATCCGGCACCAAAGTCACATCCGGATTCAGATCAAAATCGGATGACTCACCACTGCCCAGCGCCAATGCAGCACGTGTGCGGGCGATTAAATCAGTCACCGGTCTTGTCTTCCGCCTCAAATCCGACAGTTGCGGGGTCTAGATCATAATGAGCGCTGCAAAACTGGCAATCAGCTGTGACCCGTCCATCGTCCGTTGTCATCGTTTCGATGTCGCGCGCAGAATAAATGGATAAGCTTTGACGCACGCGATCTTCGGAACACGTGCAACCAAAGCGTACTGGTTGGGATTCGAAAACGCGCGGCACTTCCTCATGAAACAGACGAAGCAGCAAATCATTGGGCGGCACTTGAGGGCCGATCAACTCGATCTCTTCCACTGTGTCGAGTAAGATGTTCACACGGTTCCAGTTTTCAGACGCATCGCCATCCAACAAATCTTCTGCCGCCAAAAGATCGCCTGTTCCTTCTACAGATGCAGCCAATGGTGATGCTTTGGGCATGTGTTGCAGCATGACCCCGCCTGCACGCCAATGTTCTGGGATGCCGGGTTCTGACGACTTTCCAAAGCTCAACTGAAAACGAGTCGGCAATTGCTCGGACTGCGCAAAATAGGCTTCGGCACAAGCGGACAACGACCCACCTGTCAGTGGTGTAATACCCTGATAAGGTTTCATGCCTTCACCTTGATCGATCATAATCGCAAAGTAACCTTCGCCGATCTGCTCAAAGGGTGCCGCGTCGGTCAGACGATCCGCATCATAGCTGGCGTATGCTCGGATACGAGCAATACCGCCTTCTTCCTGAGGGCCATAGTAGTCTGTCGCGATCATGCGCACGGCACCTTTGGATTGTACCTGTAGGGACAACTTCCAGCGTAGTTTGATCGTTTGACCAATCAACGCTGTTAGCAGTCCCATTTCAACAACCAGTGCCTCGACCTGCGGCGGATAGTTATGTTGTTTTAGGATACCTCCCAAAACACTATCCAGACGCGCGACGCGTCCGCGAATATCTACGGCATCAAGTTGAAAGGGGAGGACTGTGTCGTCCCACGCGAGTTGCGAACCAAGTGTCATGGGGTTTCCTTTGGCGCCACGTGTTGGCATATCGACGCCCTATATAGGATGAGATGGCAAAACGGAAAGAGGGTGAACGTGAACCGACGTATTGGACAACCCCCAGAGACCGGACGTCGCTATGCCTTGCGCCCTGGGGCGTACGCAGTTTTACCACGTGATGGCGCAGTTCTGCTAACGTGCCACTTTGGAGATACGCCTGATTTGCAACTGCCGGGTGGCGGCATCGATCCCGGTGAAAGCCCATTGCAGGCATTGCATCGTGAAGTGTTCGAAGAAACCGGCTGGCATATCGACCGTCCGCGGCGGCTGGGCTCTTTTCGTCGTTTTGCTTATATGCCGGAATACACCATGTGGGCGGAAAAGCTGTGCACAGTCTACGTCGCA
>CAZJAW010000117.1:0-7258 GCA_964544035.1 uncultured Rhodobacterales bacterium | reverse complement strand
GGTGGGGGCAGTCAAATTCCCGGCCTTGACGGTTTGGCCAGCAAGATTCTGGGCCAGCAGGTGCGTCTAGGTCGCCCCTTGCGCGTGCATGGTTTGCCGCAGGCCGCCACTGGGCCCAGCTTTGCCAGTGCAGTCGGTTTGGCACTGTTCGCAGCACACCCCCAAGATGAATGGTGGGATTTTGACATTCCCAGCGACAGCCACTCGTCCCGGTCACTGCGGCGCGCCGTTAAATGGTTCCGTGACAACTGGTAGTCGCAAGATTTAGCGGTTTTGCGGATATGCAGTAAAAAAGAGCGAAAAATTGCCCACATTTTGCGTCGAAATTGTGTTTTTTGGGTGACGTTGGGGCCGGGGGGCGCTAGGATTAACGAAATTTAGGCACAAAAACACCCGCGAATGCGGCAAACAGACAGGCGGACCTGATCAATGACACTGAACCTTTCGATGCCCGGAAATGAAGAGTTGAAACCCCGGATCACCGTGTTCGGTGTTGGCGGGGCAGGCGGCAACGCCGTCAATAATATGATTGAAAAACAATTGGATGGCGTCGATTTTGTCGTTGCCAACACCGATGCGCAGGCGCTGCAACAGTCTGCGGCAGCCAATCGGGTCCAGCTGGGAATTAAGGTTACAGAAGGCCTTGGGGCGGGCGCGCGCGCCTCTGTCGGCGCCGCAGCGGCTGAAGAATCAATTGAACAAATTGTGGATCACCTTGCAGGTGCGCACATGTGCTTCATCACTGCAGGTATGGGCGGGGGCACCGGAACAGGCGCTGCGCCGATTATCGCGCAAGCCGCGAGAGAGCTTGGCGTTCTGACTGTTGGTGTTGTGACCAAGCCCTTCCAGTTTGAAGGTGCCAAGCGCATGAAGCAGGCCGAAGACGGGGTCGAGGCGCTGCAAAAGATGGTCGACACGCTGATCATCATTCCAAACCAGAACCTATTCCGCCTTGCCAATGAAAAGACCACATTCACCGAGGCGTTCTCGCTGGCGGACGACGTTCTTTATCAAGGTGTTAAGGGTGTGACGGACCTGATGGTGCGTCCAGGCCTTATCAACCTCGACTTTGCAGACGTTCGCGCTGTGATGGACGAAATGGGCAAAGCCATGATGGGCACAGGCGAGGCAGAGGGCGAAGATCGCGCCATCCAAGCCGCCGAAAAAGCCATTGCCAACCCGCTGCTGGACGAAATCAGCTTGCGCGGTGCCAAAGGCGTGTTGATCAACATCACAGGTGCGCACGACCTGACCTTGTTCGAACTGGACGAGGCCGCCAACCGTATCCGCGAAGAAGTGGACCCAGACGCGAACATTATCGTTGGTTCGACGCTTGATCCAATCATGGAAGGTATGATGCGCGTCAGCGTTGTGGCCACGGGGATCGATGCCACCGACGTGAATGCGGAAATGCCTTTGCCACGTCGCTCGATGGCCGCACCTTTGGCACAACAAGCCTTTGTCGCACCAGATGCAGAGCAAGCGTCCGCAGAAGACGCCCCAGAACCTGCTCACGCCGCAGCCACTGCCGAAGAGCCGATGCTGTTTGAAGATATGGATAAAACCGCCGCGGTCGAGCAAGATGCGACTGCTGATATCCAAGTCCAGGCAGAGGCCAACACTTTGGATGATTCCCTGCCGCCTCCGGCCTACCAGCCGCAGGTTGCAGCATTCGAACCCACGCCAGAGCCTGAAACTTTTGTCGCCCCACGTGCGCCAGCACCCGGCACGCCTTCACCTGAAGCGCTTGCACGTCTGCGCGCCGCGACTGAAAGAGCCAACCCTGATCGCCATCAGGCGCAAGAACCTGTAGCTGAACATCCTACCCAGGCAGCGGAAAAGCCACGTTTCGGCATCAATTCCCTGATCAACCGGATGACAGGTTCCAGTGATGGTGCCGCATCTGCAGAAGGCCAATCAAACCCGCAAGCACGTCAACAACCACCAGTGCAAACACGCGGCGCGACACCCGCAGTGGCCCCAGCGCCCGTCCCGCGGGCCAACGAAGCAGTGGACCCGGATCAAGAGCGGATTGAAATTCCGGCCTTCTTGCGCCGCCAAGCGAACTAAATTTCGCACACAAAATTGAGGAAGGGTCGCTTTTTGGCGGCCCTTTTTTGTATTTACATCAAGTGGTTGCGACAGTGTGCGCACAAATGCGCGCAAATGTTTCACCCATGTTTCAGTCGGTTACAAAGTTTGAGTTGAGTGTTTCCCTGCCACAGCCTAGCTATCAATCTGTCAAAAAGACATGAGCAGGGTGAACCCATTGCAGGCAACAGTTAAAGGACCAGTGGTATTCAACGGGCGCGGTTTGCATTCTGGCAAGCCAGCACGATTGACCATTCGCCCGGCGATGGCCGAGCACGGCATTTGGTTCCGCCGTACCGACATCGAAACCGGGGATACGATGATTCCTGCGCGTTACGATGTTGTGCGCCAATCTCCGCTTTGTACGACATTATTGAACGATGCAGGCGCTTCGGTTGGGACAGTCGAACACGTGATGGCCGCCCTTGCAGGGTGCGGCGTGCACAACGCCCTCATTGAAATTGACGGACCCGAAGTGCCGATCCTTGATGGTTCGGCCGTGCCGTTTGTCCGTGGAATCATGCAGCGCGGTCTACGCCGCCTGCCAGCACGTGTTCGTGCGATCGAAGTTCTAAAGCCAGTGACTGTCACACAGGGCGATGCCACAGCAACGATTGCACCATCAAAAGTAATGCGTATCGATTTTCAAATCGATTTTGACGACGCCGCCATTGGGCGTCAGTTTAAATCCTTGAACATGTCCAATGGCAGCTTTGCGCGCGAACTCAGCGACAGCCGCACGTTTTGCCGTAAAGGCGACGTCGAAAAGATGCAGGCCAGCGGCTTGGCATTGGGCGGCACTGCGGGTGAAAACGCAGTCGTTTTTGACGGGGATCGTGTAACAAGCCCGGGTGGTTTGCGCCACACGGATGAACCTGTACGCCACAAAATGCTGGATGCTTTGGGTGATCTGGCCTTGGCGGGGGCGCCTTTGGTTGGCCACTATACTGGCGTGCGCGCTGGCCACACCCTGACCAACCAACTTTTGCGTGAGCTTTTTGCGACTCAAGGAGCTACGCGTATGGTAACATGTGACGCTGAAATGGCTGCTTTGCTGCCTGGTGCAGGTCTTGTCTGGGATGAGATCCCACAAGTTGCTTAACTGTTAAAATGGGCGTTTTAACCCTTGCAGAAATTGTGCTACAGACGGGCGAACGGCCTGAAACCGGGCGGTGTTGAGCGTCTCTGGGGGAAGCATGATCCGCGGAAAATCCATATCTAAACTGGTAACAGTTATAGCGCTTAGCGCTTTTGTGGGGGCATGTGCCGATAACGGACGTCCAACCACGGGTGGTTTCTTTACCCGCCAAGATGTTCCGTTGGAAAACTTCACGGCGGCTCAGATTTTTGAACGCGGTGAGTTTGAACTCGAAGAGAACAACCTCAGCGAAGCTGCGTTCTTTTTCTCTGAGATTGAACGCCTTTACCCGTTTTCTGACTTTGCCGAACGTGCACTGATCATGCAGGCGTTTTCTTATCACCGCGATCGCGACTACCCGAATTCCCGCGCCGCTGCGCAACGCTTTATCGATTTTTATCCTGACGCCGATGATGCGGCCTATGCGCAGTACTTGCTGGCCCTTAGCTATTATGACCAGATCGATGAAGTCGGCCGCGATCAGGGCCTGACTTTTCAGGCGTTGCAGTCCTTGCGCGAAGTGATCGAAGTGTATCCCGATAGCGTGTATGCCAAGTCCGCAATTTTGAAATTTGATTTGGCGTTCAACCACTTAGCCAACAAAGAAATGGAAATTGGGCGCTACTACTTGCGCCGGGATAACTTTACCGCAGCCATCAACCGATTCCGCGTGGTGGTCGAGGATTTTCAGACCACAACCCACACTCCAGAAGCGTTGCACCGCTTGGTCGAGGCCTATTTGTCCTTGGGCCTCACGGATGAGGCGCAGACAGCCGGGGCGATCCTTGGGTTTAACTACCAGTCAACGGAATGGTACGATGACAGCTACAAATTGCTGACCGGGCGAGGGCTGAAACCACGCGTGCGTGGCACTGGTTGGTTGGCTCAGGTTTACCGTCAGACGGTTCAGGGTCGCTGGCTTTAGAAATGCGACGGCGGACCTACCGCCTTTTGGATGTATTCTGATGCTGCGCGGCCTAGATATTTCAGACATGTTGATCATTGACCGGTTGGAGCTTGAGTTCCAGCCCGGTCTCAACGTGCTGACAGGCGAAACAGGGGCAGGTAAATCGATCTTGCTGGATTCGCTTGGCTTTGTTCTGGGCTGGCGCGGGCGGGCCGAATTGGTGCGCCAAGGGGCGGCGCAGGGCGAGGTGACGGCTGTCTTCGACCTTGCCCCTGACCACCCTGCCTTGGCCATTCTGGAAGAAGCGGGGTTGCCTGCGTCTGACGAATTGATCTTGCGTCGCGTGAATACAGCGGACGGACGCAAAACCGCTTGGGTCAATGATCGGCGCTGTTCGGGTGAAGTTCTGCGCAGCTTGAGCGAGACGTTGATCGAACTCCATGGCCAACATGATGACCGGGGCCTGCTCAACCCGCGTGGACACCGCGCCATTCTGGACGAGTTTGCCCAAAATGATGGCCTGCGCGCCAAAGCCAGTTCTGCGTGGCGTGCGGCGTCGCAAGCCCGCAAGGCCTTGGCCGCGGCTGAGGCGCAGATGGCGGCGATCCGCGATGAAGAAGAGTTTTTGCGTCACGCGGTCGCTGAATTCGATGCGCTTGATCCGCAACCGGGCGAAGAGGCGACCCTCGATGCCAAACGCCGCTCAATGCAAGGCGCGGAACGCATCCGCGAGGATGTGCAGCGCGCGCAACACGTTTTAGGACAAGACGGTGCCGAACGCGCGCTGAGCGATGCGATCAGTTGGCTGGATAGTGTGGCTGAAGGCGCCGAAGGCCAATTGGATGCACCCCTTGCTGCGTTGACGCGTGCACTCAACGAATTGGATGAGGCCAGCGATGGCATCATTCGCGCACTGGAAGGCATGAACTATGATGCCTCGGATCTGGAAAATACCGAAGAACGCCTGTTTGCCATACGCGCTTTGGCGCGCAAACACGCGATCACGGCTGATGCTTTGGCCACTTTCGGTGACGATCTGCGCGCCAAACTGACTGCACTTGATGCGGGGGATGCCGATCTGGGACGCCTGCGGGACGCCGTGAATGCCGCGCAGGCTGACTATGATGCTGCCGCTGACAAACTACATGCAGCCCGCCAAAAAGCGGCGCGCCAGTTGGATAAGGCCGTGATGAGCGAGCTGGCTCCGCTCAAGATGGAGCGGGCGGTCTTTACCACTGAAATCAGCCCAACCGAACCCGGCCCAGATGGGCGCGACGAGGTGGCGTTTTGTGTTGCCACAAACCCGGGCGCGCCTGCGGGCGCGCTCAACAAAATTGCATCGGGAGGAGAGCTGTCACGGTTCCTTCTGGCGCTCAAAGTGTGCCTGACGCGAGGGCAGTCGGGGCTAACAATCATCTTTGACGAAATCGACCGTGGCGTCGGTGGGGCCACAGCTGATGCCGTTGGGCGCAGGCTTGCGACGCTGGCAGACGGGGCTCAGGTGCTGGTTGTGACACACTCGCCCCAAGTGGCAGCGCTTGGCGCGCATCATTGGCGTGTAGAAAAGCGGGTCAGCAAGGGTATGACCACATCAAACGTTGTGCCTTTGGCCGCAGATCAGCGGATCGACGAAATTGCGCGTATGTTGGCGGGCGATACGATCACAGATCAAGCACGAGGTGCTGCGCGTGCGCTTTTGACGGGCTAAGCGTCACTTTCCATCCTACATTGACCGGATCAGGGTTTCGCCGCTGCAACACTTGTCCTACACCGGGCGCATTCTTTGCCAAGCGCGATGTGTAAAAGACCCATGGCCAATCTGATGCGTTCCTTTGTTGCGAAGCAATTTGATCTTTGCGCGACCGCCTGTCACGAGGCTTGGGTGCTGTTGCGTGATCGCGGACCGTCACAGATTCAGTTCTGGTTCATCGCACTTGCAATCGGGATCGCAGCGGGTTTTGCCGCGCTGTTTTTCCGCAAAGGGATCGAGGCGACGCAGGCATGGCTTTATGGCACCAACGACGTGCAAAGCCTGCATAGTTTTGTGTCCTCCTTGCCTTGGTATCTGGTGCTGGTCATTCCCATTGTCGGCGGGTTGCTGACAGGTTTGATCCTGCACAACTTTACCAAAGACGGCGTCGTGCGCGGTGTTGCTGATGTGATCGAAGGTGCGGCGCTACGTGACGGGCAAGTCAGTACGCGGTCTGGCGTGGCCTCGGCATTGGCCAGTTTTATCACCTTGTCATCGGGCGGCTCGACTGGTCGGGAAGGTCCGGTGGTTCACATCGCAGCCGTGATTTCGAGCAAAGTGTGTCGCTGGATCCAAGCCGACGGCATAACTGGGCGCGATTTGTTGGGCTGCGCGGTCGCAGCTGCTGTGTCCGCCAGTTTTAACGCGCCAATTGCGGGGGCACTTTTTGCGCTGGAAGTTGTGTTGCGCCATTTTGCGGTGCACGCGTTTGCACCGATTGTCATCGCGTCGGTCGCAGGCACGGTGATCAACCGGTTGGAATTTGGTGATGTGACCGAATTTATGCCACCCGAAGCAAATGAACTGGTGTTTTATCAAGAACTTCCCGCGTTCCTGCTGCTGGGTTTGTTCTGCGGTTTGATTGCTGTGGTGCTGATGCGCTCGATTTTCTGGGCAGATGATGTGGGCAGCGCGTTGCAGGCGCACACTGGTCTGCCGCGTTGGCTGCGACCACCCATTGCCGGAGCGATGCTGGGGGGAATGGCGATTTTCTATCCCCACATCATTGGTGTGGGTTACGAGACGACGTCGATGGCACTTATGGGGCAATTGGGCCTGCACGAAGTGATGGTGTTCGTCGTTTTGAAAACGGCGGCTGTCGCGATCACTATGGCGGGCCGTATGGGGGGCGGGGTGTTTTCACCGTCGCTGATGATCGGGGCGCTGGTGGGGTTGGCCTTTGGGTTGGTTGCAACCAGCGCGTTCCCGGACGTGTCGGGCGAGGTGTCGCTTTATGCGTTGTCTGGCATGGGGGCTGTGGCGGCAGCCGTGCTGGGCGCGCCGATTTCCACCACACTGATCTTATTCGAATTAACGGTCGACTGGCAGACAGGGCTCGCCGTGATGTTGGCGGTGTCCATGTCGCCGGCGC
>CAZJAW010000116.1:0-7274 GCA_964544035.1 uncultured Rhodobacterales bacterium | reverse complement strand
GGACACAATGATCGTGGCCAAAGACGTCGCCAAACACATCTGCATCAAGCCCGGCCCGTCATAGCCCAACGTCTGAAAGGCATAGAAAAACGCAGGCACCAGAAAAATGCCGCCACCAACTCCCAAAAGCCCGGCAAACACGCCAGCCAAAGCACCGATCACAACCAGAAGCGCCAGCATTTGAAAAACAAGGGATATTTCGGGCATCAACGCAACTTTCGGTAAGGGTAAGTTCTGGGAATACGCGCCATGACACATCACTTAACACATTGAAATGCATCAGCTTGTACTGCATTCGGCGTTTGAGGTTTTGTATCGGCGGTTTTTGATGATCGCTGCGTGCTACACCGCTTTTGCCTGCGGGACCAGAGCCGTCACATGAGCCAAGGCTTCCTCGACCAATTCAGGGCCTGCGCCGGGGCGCACGGCCCCTTCACTAAGACTGCGTCGCCAAGCGCGCGCGCCGGGGCGGCCCGCAAACAAACCCAACATATGGCGCGTGATTTGATTGAGACGACCACCCGCGCTCAAATGCGCGTCGATATAGGGCAACATGGCAAGGGCGGCATCCTCGGCGCGGGTATCCAGGCCACTTCCGAAGATGCGTCTGTCGGCCTGCGCCAAAATGTCGGCGGGCTGGTGATAGGCCGCCCGTCCGATCATCACACCGTCAAGGCCCGCCTCTAGCAGTTCAAGCGCTTGGTCCAAGCTTTCGACGCCGCCATTGATCGAAATGTGCAGATGTGGAAACAGCTGCTTCATGCGCATCACAAGATCATAATCCAACGGCGGCACGTCGCGGTTTTCCTTAGGGCTCAACCCCTTAAGCCACGCTTTTCGTGCATGGATCACCACGCGTTCGCAACCTGCGGCGATAATGCGAGCCAGAAATTCGGGCAAAACCTCTTCGGGGTTTTGTTCGTCCACACCGATGCGACATTTGACAGTGACAGGCACATCAACTGCCGCCCCCATCGCCGCCACACAAGCCGCAACGCGGGCAGGATCGCGCATCAAAACCGCGCCAAATGTGCCCGATTGCACACGGTCCGACGGACACCCACAATTGAGGTTGATCTCATCATAGCCCGCATCCACCCCGATCCGCGCTGCTTGCGCCAACTCAGCAGGGTCAGAACCACCAAGCTGCAACGCCACCGGGTGTTCATCGGGGTGATGATTGAGCAAATGCAAAGCGCCTCCGCGCACCAAAGCAGGCGACGTGACCATTTCGGTGTAAAGCAAGGCGTTTTGGCTAAGTTGACGGTGCAGATAACGGCAATGACGATCGGTCCAATCCATCATCGGGGCGACAGATAGGCGGGCGGCGCGGGCAATGTCCGACTTCCCTTGTCTTGTTGGATTTCCCCGCTCTGCCATCATTTTGTTGTCCTTGTTTCGACCCGCTTCACCCCTGTTTTTGGGTGCAGCACTACCTGATGTAACACTGATTTTGCGATGTAGCACTTTTCGCAATGGAATTTCCACAGCCCCTTGCAATTCAATCCTCCAACGGAATTGGAAGGACAAAAACCGCCAGCGTCGGATTTCTCAAGCGCGTTGTTTTCAAACAGACCTCAACCGAGGACACGGGCCGCCATACCTTCTTCATGCCGGCACAAAACTTGTTCATGGATGCAATAACCACTCGGGACAATCACGACGCGCGCGCCCTGTCAGGGCTGCATTGGCGCAATCTGGTAAGCTGCCAAACCGCACGGTGCGGCCCGTCAACCCAGTTGCGTAGTGGGCGTATTTTCCTGAATTCGTCATCAATACCTCGGCCTTAGGGGGAAACACCGGTTCGCTGATCGAGCACCAACAGATATCTGGAAACACTTGCACGCCTGCGGCCTTTAGCTTGGCCAATATCCCTTCGTGCGTTGCATATTCCAGTACATCGCGCCCGACAGTCACAATTGTATCTGTGCCCGCATGGCAGTGATTACCCGCCAACAACTCAGCCAATTCTCGACATTCTGTCAGCGATGCATGCGGGCTTCCGATCGCCACAAGATCAACCAGTTCTCCGCCCGTGTTTAGGGTCTGCCAAACACGCGCCAAATCCGCGGCGGTGACATCAAAGCAATCCGCATGTGCAGATGACGGCAGCTGCGCTTCTGGCGTGTGCCCGCGCACATGCAACATCGCTGCAGCAGATGTCGTACCAAAAGCGGCGCACAACGCCTTAAGATCATCTGATGTGGGACACGCCGCTTCGAGACCCGTCAGAATCGGAACCGCATTTGGTGATTTGATGCCTGCGATCCAGCCCAGCATGGGCCAGATTGAACTGTCATATGTTACCGGCAAACGAACGCGTATTTCGCATGTCGCAACGCGGTTGGCCGCAAGGTAGACGCCCGCGTTCGGAGCGCGCCCTGTCATCGCGATAAAAAGATCCAGGTAGTCTGGATGTTTCTGAGTCCGCGCACCAAGGACAGAGTTTGCATAGATCACAGCGTTGGATTCGGACCAGCCAATCGCTTCACCATGTGACGGACCGTCATCAAGGAGGTACGGCGCGCATGTAAATGTCGGCCGTGCACCCATTGTGACATATGCATCGGCCAAGCGGCTCGCTTTGTTGCCAAAATCGGGCACGACATTTTGCTTTTGCCAATTCTCACGATCGACCGAGATTGCGTTTATCGTGGTTGGAATGCGGGTCTTAGCCCCCATCTGAACCATCTTTTCCGCAAAATCCAAATTGGCATCATGGGCCAGAATACAGCCATCGATGTGCCCGCGCGACACATCTACAAGGTCTTGCGCGCCTTGCGCGACAGCCATACGGCAAAGAACCTCCATTGCGACTTGCGCGGCGGGTCCCTCATCCCCATTCAGCATGTGTTTTTCTGCGTCGGTTAAACGCAGGGTTTGCGCATCGGATCGCTTTAATTTGACGCTAGACTTGCCAAAAACCAACGTGTCCGCGTGCAGAGCAGCATGGGATGCCTGTGACATTTCTTTGTACACAGAAGGCGGCAGTTGAATGACAGCAACAGGTCGCTCAAACAAACGCTCCGCTATCATGGCCCCCAGCGTCACGACTTCTTCCGGCTCACAAAACACCAGAGCTGCCGGAGCCATGCCGTTTCGCGCCAATTGCAGTAAAACCCCGCTGCCACTGCAGGACCCCCGCGATGTCGGCATAAGGACAATACGCCCGGCCAATGACACCCCAAAATTAGGATGATGCGCGTCGATAATCACCCCTGTATCAGGATCAACACCACCCCAGAAACTCAGGCCTTCTGAGAAGGATAATACCTCTCCCTCCGCATCATTTTGCACAAGAAGTGTCGCTGGGGCTGATGCGTTCACAGATGCTATCCTTATGCTCTAGGGTTTGGCCCGCATGGCTTTTTGGGGCAGCTTTCAGACTGTACGAAGCGCGCGTTTCCTGTCGCCCATTCAAATCCGGTGAACGGCCAAAACAGACACCTATGTATGGGCTTTGATGCTGGTTGCGATGAGGTCTTTATACAGCTCTCTGATCCGGTGGAAAACAGGGCCAGCTTTGCCCCCCACGATCACGCGGCCATCAATCTCAAATACCGGTGTTTGTGCGCCAAATGTACCGGTCAGGAACACCTCCTCTGCGCCGTATGTGTCGACCAGTGAATAGTTCCGTTCAAAAACCGGGATGTCATTGGCGCGGCATAAATCGATCACCTTTTGCCGAGTGATGCCGTTCATGCAGTAATCACCAGTCGACGTCCAAACGGCCCCTTTGCGGACAATAAAGAAATTGCAGGCGTTTGTGGTGTTCACAAATCCGAACGGGTCCAACATCAGCGCTTCGTCTGCGCCAGCGCGAATGGCGTGATTGAGGGCGATGATACAATTCAGTTTTGAATGCGAATTCAGCTTGGAATCTTGCGTCAGGGGCAAGCCGCGATGGTGAGGGACTGTGTGTAGGCGGATTCCACGATCCACAACACTGGGGTCAGGTTTTGAATGTTCTGCAATAATGACGACGGTGGATCCAAAAACGCTCAGGTGGGGATGCTGAAATGGTTTTTTCTTGCGCCCACGGGTGATCATCACGCGCAGATGCACGTCAGTGTGCATGTCGTTGGCTTTCAGGGTTTGCCAGATTGCGGCGGTCAATTCCGCGCGGGTCATGCCAATGTCGAGATCAATATAAAGGGCCGCCTCATAGAGACGATCAAGGTGTTCATCCAAAAAGGACAAGTAGCCGTCATAGAGGCGTAGGCCTTCCCAGATGCCGTCGCCCAACATGAAACCGGAATCATAGACCGACACTTTCGCATCATCGCGGTGCACGATGTCGCCGTCCACATAGATCAGGATGTCGTCGTTGCGCGTGTCTGCTGCCGCATCATGTGTGGAAATATGTGTGTCAGTCATGAATGCCAATCCGTTTGTAAATCGGGTGGCAAAACGCATCGCCACATCGGGTTTATACAACTTGCAAAACAGAAGTTCACGCTGGATTGCAGGGGATGTCTTGGGGCCAAAAAAACAGGCCGCCCGCTAAGGGACGGCCTGCACTGCATCTGATCTGGATAAAATCAGCTAGATTCGAGAATCTTGTTCAATGTAGCTGATGGTGCCATCACCTGTGCTGTTCTTGCCGGGTCAGTCAGGTAGTACCCACCAAGATCGACAGCCTTGCCGCGAGACGCTGCAAATTCGCCGACAATATCCGCCTCGTGGTTTGCGAGCGCTTCAGCGATGGGGGCGAAGTGAGCAGACAGATCTTTGTCATCTGTTTGCGCGGCAAGCGCCTGCGCCCAATAGAGTGCAAAGAAGAAGTGGCTGTCACGGTTGTCTGGCTGTCCAACTTTGCGACCCGGTGACTTGTTGTGATCCAGAACACCCTGAGTTGCCGCGTCTACGGCGGCCCCTAGGATCGCAGCTTTTTCATTGCTATTGACGCGGCCAAAGTACTTCAAGCTTTCGCCAAGGGCTGAAAATTCCCCAAGTGAGTCCCAACGCAGGTGGTTTTCTTCGACCAGTTGTTCAACGTGCTTGGGGGCAGAACCGCCTGCGCCCGTTTCAAACAAGCCACCACCGTTCATCAATTTGACAATCGACAGCATCTTGGCCGAGGTGCCCAATTCAAGGATCGGGAACAAGTCGGTCAAGTAGTCACGCAGCACGTTGCCGGTGACTGCAATCGAGGTTTCGCCCCGGCGGATCGTGGCAAATGACACGCGCGTGGCCTCTTTTGGCGTCATGATCGAAAATTTGTCGCTTGCACCTGCAGCGGCCAACAAAGGGCGCACCAGCTTGATCAACTCAGCGTCGTGCGCGCGATCTTCGTCCAGCCAAAAGATAGCTTCGCAGTCTTCAACCTTTTGGCGTTCAATCGCCAGCTCCACCCAGTTTTCAATGGGCGCCATTCTGGTATTGGCCGAGCGCCATATGTCGCCTGCTTCGACGGTGTGCTCATGCAGGATGTCGCCGTTGGCCGCGATCATGCGCACAGTCCCGTCGGTGGGGATCTCAAAAGTTGTCGGGTGCGATCCGTATTCTTCGGCCTTTTGGGCCATCAAGCCAACATTCTGCACAGTGCCAGCAGTTGTCGGATCAAGTGCACCATTCTTTTTACAGTCTGTCACCGCTTCATCGTAGACGGCGGCATAGGAGCTGTCAGGGATAACGCAATTGGCGTCATGTTCCTTGCCATCCGGTCCCCAGCCTTTGCCCCCTGCCCGGATCAAAGCCGGCATAGAGGCATCGATGATCACATCCGACGGCACATGCAGGTTGGTGATACCTTTGTCCGAATTCACCATGTACAGCGGTGGGCGTTCGGCCATCAAAGCGTCGATTTCGGCACGGATTGCAGCACCGTTTGGCATCGCGTCGATTGCATCGAACACGGACCCCAGCCCAGAATTTGCATCAACGCCAGCCTCTTGCAAAGCAGCGCCGTGTTTGTCGAAGACGGGTTTCAGAAACGCAGTGACCACATGACCAAACAGGATCGGGTCAGACACTTTCATCATCGTCGCCTTAAGGTGTAGCGAGAAAAGCGTTCCGTTTTGTTTGGTGGCATCAATCTGTTCCGTCAGGAACACACTCAGCGCCTTGGCAGACATGAACGTGGCATCCACCACTGTTCCGGCAGGAAAGTTCACGCCGTCCTTGAGAACAGTCACAGTACCATCGGCCGCCGTATGTTCGATCCGCGCATCACCAGCCTGCGCGTCGCTTAACGTCACGGATGTCTCGTTCGAGCGGAAATCGTTTGCGGACATGGTCGACACATGTGTTTTGCTATCGGCGGACCACTTGCCCATCGAATGCGGATTGGCCATCGCGTATTTCTTGACTGCGGCAGCTGCACGGCGGTCTGAATTGCCTTCGCGCAAAACCGGGTTCACAGCCGAGCCTTTGATCGCGTCATAACGCGCGCGCGCTGTCTTTTCAGCATCTGTGCTGGGCTCTTCCGGGTAGTCAGGCACATCATACCCTTTTGCCTGCAATTCCTTGATCGCCTCATTCAGCTGAGGGCCAGAGGCGGAAATATTTGGCAGTTTGATCACGTTGGCACTCGGTTCTTTGACCAGCTTGCCCAATTCCGCCAAATCATCGGATTGGCGCTGTGCTTCGCTCAGACCTTCGGGGAATGCCGCAATGATTCGACCCGCAAGAGAGATGTCCTTGACCCCGACCGAAATCCCCGCAGCTTGAGCAAAGGTCCGAATGATCGGCAACAACGACGCGGACGCCAATTGCGGTGCCTCGTCGACCTTGGTGTAAATGATGTCAGGATTTTTTTGATCGGTCATGTGAATGCGCCTTTTTCGAGTTTGCCTGTCCCCTAAACTTACATGGGCTCAGAGTCCACTTTGCATTGCCAATATGTGATGAGAGTGAACGGAAAATCTGCGCATTCAGCTTCGCTCAGACGCGACACAGCCGTAAATTGCCGGCAAGGATTTCGAACAAAGCGCCAAACCCAGCAACGCAAAGTAGCGGTATATGCATTGTGGTTGTGATTGATCCTAAATTCCAGCTAACTAAACTTGACCCACGTGGTTCGCATTTTTGGAGCTTCCATGACAAAATACGTGATCGAGACACCGCCCGTCGTTTCCCTGCCCGTCGCGGATTCAGACGCACAATTTCCTGTGCGCCGTGTGTATTGCATTGGGCGCAACTATGCGGCGCACGCGATTGAAATGGGGCACGATCCAGATCGCGAAGATCCATTTTTCTTCCAGAAAAACCCCGACAACCTCGATGTCTCGGGTGTGTTCCCCTATCCGACAAAGACCAGCGATGTGCACCAC
>CAZJAW010000115.1:0-7275 GCA_964544035.1 uncultured Rhodobacterales bacterium | reverse complement strand
GACACAGCCGAGCTTCAACTGCAACAGACCCACGTCGGCCGCATGGAAAGCCGTCCGCCCAACGTTGAAGGTAAAGGCGAGGTGTCCCCGCGCGACTGCCTAAAGAACGCTTTGCGGATGCGTCCCGACCGCATCATCGTTGGTGAGACGCGTGGCGAAGAAGTTATCGACATGTTGCAGGCCATGAACACTGGTCACGACGGTTCAATGACGACAATCCACGCCAACTCTGCGCGCGATGGTGTGTCGCGATTGGAAAACATGATCGCGATGGCCGGTATCGAAATGCCCTTGAAGGCCGTGCGTAGCCAGATTTCGTCGGCTGTGAACTTGATCGTGCAAGCGTCGCGCTTGCAGGACGGTTCGCGTCGTATGACGTCGATCACTGAAATCACCGGCATGGAAGGCGACGTGATCTCGATGCAGGAAGTATTCCGCTTCCAACGTGTCGGTCTAACACCAGACAACAAGATCATCGGTCACTTCACCGCCACGGGCGTGCGTTCCCACTTCTCCGAACGCTTCCGCATGTGGGGTTATGATCTGCCAACCAGCATCTATGAACCCGTAGCAGCCGAATAAGGAATTTGAGTAATGAGTGCTGAACCAATCATCTACGGTCTGATTTTTATTGGGGTACTTGTCTTAGTCGAGGGCCTTTACCTTGTCGCCTTTGGCAAATCCATTAGCCTGAATAATCGGGTCAACCGCCGCCTTGAAATGCTTAACAAGTCAGGCGGACGGCGCGAAGAAGTGCTAGACCAGCTGCGCAAAGAGATGCAGCAGCACATGGGTGCACGTTCGATCCCGCTTTACTCGTTGTTGGCGGACCGGGCACAAAAGGCAGCCATCGCCTTTACCCCACAACAGCTCATGATGGTCATGGCCGGCCTCGCTGTCGTGGCCTTTGTCGGCCTGAGCGTGGGCACTGAAACCGATACAGCCGTGCGTGCGCTAATGTCCGTCGGTATCGGCGTCGGTGCGGTATTTTTCTGGGTCAGCTCCAAAGCCAGCAAACGCTTGGCGATGATCGAAGAACAATTGCCTGACGCGATTGAACTGATGGTCCGCTCTTTGCGTGTCGGTCACCCATTTGCTTCAGCTATTCAGATCGTGGCCAAAGAAGTGCAGGATCCGCTTGCTTCGGAATTTGGGGTCATCGCGGATGAATCCGCATTTGGTCGTGATGTAGGCGAAGCGTTGAAGGCCATGGCCGAACGCCTCGACATGCAGGATTTGCGCTTTTTGGCTGTGGCCGTGACAATCCAGCAGCAATCAGGCGGTAACCTCGCCGAAATTCTGATGGGCCTGTCCAAGGTCATCCGTGCCCGCTTCCGCCTGTTCCGCCGCGTCAAAGCGATCACGGCCGAAGCCAAATGGTCAGGCAAGTTCCTGTCCGCTTTCCCACTTGTGGCTCTTGTCGTCATCAATATCGGCGATCCGCACTACTATGACGAAGTGCGCGACCACCCGTGGTTCATTCCTGCGTGTTTCGTTGTGGGTATCTTCTTGTGCGTCAACCTTGTTGTGATGCGCGTATTGACCAACATTAAAGTCTGAGGATCCCGTTATGGACGCCCTATTGCAAGCAATCACCGACATCCTCGGCCCTCTTGGGCCCATTGTCATCGTTGGCGTACTTGGATTAATGATGGTGGTGATCGTCATCGTCATGATGATGCGCCAACCCCAAGACCCCCTAGACAAGCTCAAGAAAAACACCCGCGCCGCCGCATCCGGCGGCACCCAAAAAGAACGCCTGCGCCAAGGTGCGCGTAACGAACAACTGCAAAAGTTCTCCAAGTTTCTCGAACCCGAGGACGTGGCCGAACTGTCCAAACGGCAGTTGATGCTTCGGCAGGCGGGCTATCAGTCACGCGATGCTGTGCGTATGTTCCATGCGGCGCAATTTATTCTCGGTGTGCTGGGGCTGACTTTGGGTGTGATCTATACCAACTTTATTGTTGGGACAGACGGCATGAGCACGCAAAAGATCTTGATATGGACGCTCGGTCCTGGCGGCGCTGGCTATTACCTTCCGCAATACTGGGTCACCCGTCGCGTCGAAGAACGAAAGAAACAGATCACCCAAGGTTTCCCAGATTCACTTGATATGATGCTGGTCTGTGTCGAGGCTGGTCAATCCCTTGACCAATCCATCACCCGTGTGGCGGGAGAATTGCAGGCCTCCTATCCAGCGCTTGCGGACGAATTTCAGGTCGTGAGCTATGAAATGAAAGCCGGTAAGGACAAGGTGACAGTCTTGAACGACATGGCCGAACGTTGCGGCGTTCAGGACGTAGCAAGCTTTGTGACTGTTCTTGTGCAATCCGCCAGCTTCGGGACATCCATTGCCGAAGCGCTGCGGGTCTATGCGTCAGAAATGCGTGACAAGCGTGTGATGCGTGCAGAAGAGGCTGCCAACAAATTGCCAACCAAGATGACCTTGGCCACCATGATGTTGACCGTTCCACCGCTGCTCATCATCCTGGTCGGCCCATCTGCGCACGGCATTACGCAATTGGGTAACCTGGCAAACTAAATCACTTTTTGAATAGCAGTTTTACTCAACTCTAGCTGAAATCAAGTATTTCAATGAATTGAGCAAAGATGCACGCAAAAAGGATTACAAGAAGTGTTGTAGCACATTGGCAAAACTGTGCTAAAAGACATGCACCGCGCGCCCGTAAAGGCGTGCGGTGCAGTCGCATAAAAAAGGTCGCAAAGACCCCATGTTCTCAGGCATTCGGGCCCTGCCCGCCATTTTGACTACACTTAGCCTCGCCGCCTGTACGACGGCCGGCATCAATGTGGGTGACACCGGCCCATTCGCCCCTGGCGTGGATTTGCGCGGCGATGCTGTGGATGGAGTCGAAGTTGGACACCGTTTGATTGCTGCGGGCGAATTTGAACTGGCTATCAAGTCTTTCAATCGCGCCGCTTTAAACCGTGGTGGTTTTGACGGCGAAATCCTGTCTGGGCTTGGCGCGGCCAACCTTGGGCTGGGCCGATTGGGTCAAGCTGAGACGCTGATGCGACGCGCGACGACTGACTTTGACCCTTTGCCCGAGGACCTGAATAACCTTGGCGTTGTTCTGATGGAACGCGGAAAAACCAATGAGGCGATTGAAATTTTCCGGCGCGCTTTTGCATTGGATGACGGAGAAAGCACACTCATCAGGGATAATTTACGCTTGGCACTCGCAAAATCAGAAAACTCTGATACGGTGCTCACCAACGAGAACCGGTATAAACTGGTCCGTCGAGGCAGCAGTGACTTTCTAATCAGCACTGCTGGGTGAATTGAGGTGCGTCGAAAGGCGCGTGTGGGATACGACCGGACGTTCAAGCCCGGCGTCAACGAGCAGTAAAAAGGACGCTAACATGCGCCACCCCGTATTTTTGATTGTCTCACTTGCTGGGGCTGTGACTCTTGCAGCTTGTGATCAGAAAAACGCCGACCAAACCGTCGAGCGTGCTTTCCAGAACGTAAACGTTGTGGATGAAAGCGATCTGAACGATGTGATGCTGACCGTGGCTGATCCAAACGAGGCCGTGAATCACTTCAAACGCACTGCCGCTGAAAATCCGGATCGAATTGATTTGCAGCGTGGACTGGCCGCCAGCCTTTTGCGCGCCAAACGCTACAACGAAGCGGCTCCTGCCTATGCCAAAGTCGTCACATTTTCTGACGCAACCAATGACGACCGCGTTGACTACGCGGACGCGCTTCTGCGCTCAGGTGATTGGGCAACAGCAGAGGCCGAGCTCGACAAAGTGCCGCCCACTTATGAGACGTTCAAACGCTACCGTCTTGAAGCGCTGATTGCCGACAGCAACAAGGAATGGAAAAAATCCGACAGCTTCTATGAGACCGCAGTCGGGCTGACAACTAAACCTTCTGGTGTTCTGAATAACTGGGGTTATTCCAAGCTGACACGCGGCGACTATGTTGATGCTGAACGCCTGTTCGGAGATGCTATCCGTCAGGATCCCGCACTGTTCACTGCTAAGAACAACCTCATTCTCGCGCGCGGCGCACAACGCAACTATGCCCTGCCCGTCATCCCGATGACACAGGTCGAACGCGCGCAACTGTTGCACACATTGGGCCTGACAGCTGTCAAACAGGGCGACGTAGAGACGGGCAAAAGCCTGCTGCGCGACGCAATCGAGACGCATCCTCAACACTTTGAGGCTGCTGTAACTTCGCTAAGTGCCCTTGACGCTAAAGTTTCTGGCGGTTGACCTGATGGCGTTTTCCGCGCAGGCCGCTCTTTGGTTTCTGCCCTTTTTGGTGCCACTGTGCCTGTACGTTGCGTACACAGATCTTGCGCAGATGCGGATCACAAATCAGACTGTCATGACCATGGCTGCGGTGTTTGTGGTGCTTGGGATATTTCTGTTTCCGCTGAATGTGTATCTGTGGCAACTGGCGCACCTTGCGATCGTGCTGCTGGTGGGCATTGTGCTAAATGCTGCTGGTGCCATGGGTGCCGGTGACGCCAAGTTTTTGGCTGCTGCTGCACCCTTTGTCGCACTCGGAGACGTCCATCTTTTGATGATCCTCTTTGCGGCCATCTTGTTGGCCGCTTACGCAACCCACCGTATCGCCAAGCACACCTCGCTTCGCCATATGGCGCCGAATTGGGACAGCTGGGATCAAGAGGCACGCAAATTTCCAATGGGCTTTGCTCTTGGCCCCACCCTTGCCGTCTATCTGGCATTGGCGGCTGTGTTCGGGTCTTGACTGTTTTGGGCCACATTTTGGTCGGATTGATCAAATAGTGTTTCCAAAAGCTGATCAATCGACGGGCCCAAACCGATGAATATGCAAGTCTCTGACGTGATTGCCCCGACTGCTCCTAAGCGGTTGGGCGAAATGAAACTTCCTGTTGTCATGATGCGTGACATCCTTCTGAAAACGATGTTTCGCAAAAACCTCGACATGGTCACTGACCTAGCCGCAACGATGTGTATCCCGATCCCTGTCACACAGGAACTTGTGGACATGTCCCGCGAACAGCGCTTGATGGAAGCCACGGGTACTCTCAACGCCAATAATGGCAATGAGATGGGTTATCAATTGACAGATGTTGGCAAAGCCCGCGCGCTGGACGCGTTGGCCCAATCTGAATATTTTGGCGCAATGCCTGTCCCTCTTGAGGTGTATCGCGAACAAGTCAAACGACAATCGATCCGCAATATCATGGTCACGCGTCAGCAATTGACCGGAGCGATGGGGCACCTCGTGTTGCCTGATGACCTATTGGACCAACTTGGGCCAGCTGTCTCTGCTGGTCGCTCCATCCTGATGTACGGACCTCCCGGCAACGGCAAATCTTCGATCTCAAATGGAATTCGCGACGCTCTTGGCGATCAAGTCTATGTGCCGCGCGCCATCGAATATGCTGGACAAGTCATCACCGTCTTTGACCCGATCGTACATGTCCCTACTGAAGAAGCCGCAGAAGATCCCAATGCCCTGCGTCGGCGCACGCCCTATGACAAACGGTATGTGAAATGCGAGCGCCCCACCGTGATCACGGGTGGTGAGCTTAGCCTATCCATGCTTGATCTGGTTTATAACCCGACAGCAAGAACCTATCAGGCCCCGTTGCAGCTAAAATCCACTGGCGGCATCTTTATCGTCGACGATTTGGGACGTCAGGCCGAGCCTCCACAGGCACTGGTAAACCGCTGGATTGTCCCGCTCGAGGAAGCCAAAGATATCCTTGCCCTGCAATCAGGTGAAAAATTCGAAGTGCCATTTGACACGCTTGTCGTGTTCTCGACCAACTTTCACCCGAATGAAATCTTTGACCAAGCGGCCCTGCGTCGGATCTTTTTCAAGATCAAAATCGACGGTCCCGATCAGGCGAACTTCCTGAAAATCTTTGCCATGGTCGCCAAGAAAAAAGGCATGGCCCTCAACGAAGAAGCCCTCGTCCATCTGCTTAAGGTCAAATACCCAACCATCGACAATATTTACGCCAACTATCAGCCAAACTTCCTTGTGGATCAGATGGTTGCGATCTGTAACTTCGAAGGATTGCCTTTGCAGATGCGCCCCGATTTGATCGACCGGGCATGGTCCAACATGTTCGTCAAAGACGAGCATATCGTGAAATGATAGGAGTTGCGGGCTGTGGGCGCATGGGTGCGCCCATGCTCGACGCCCTGCGCGACGGCACTTCAAATGCCATAGGTTTTGACGTGGTCGACAAGAGTGTCGCGTATATTCTGCACGACGTGACGGCCTTTGCATCGCGGCTTGAGACCCTTTTCAGCGTCGTGCGCGACGCCGATGAAACAGACGATCTTCTATTTGGCGCGCAAAACCTGTTGGCCACGGCCCCTAACCTTACGCGCATTTTCATATGTTCAACCCTGTCACCACGTTATGTCCATTCCCTACGCTCCCGTATTCCAAAACACATCACCTTGATCGACGCGCCCATGTCCGGCGCGCAAGTGGCCGCACAAAACCGCTCGCTCGCCTTTATGCTTGGTGGGGAAAAGGCTGAAATCGACGACGCCATCCCGCTTCTGGCGATGATGGGCCAGCACTTTCACCACATGGGAGAGTTTGGAGCAGGCATGCAAGCTAAGGTGCTGAACAATTTGCTGGCTGCCTCGCATACCGCGATGACGCGACTCGTGCTAGATTGGGCCGATGCTGCTGGTCTGGAGTCAGAGAAATTGCTTTCGCTGATCGCAACGTCGTCGGGTCAAAATTGGCTCGCCTCCGGCTTTGATCAAATCGAATTTGCCCGCGACGGCTACGCACCCGACAACACCATCGCTATTCTTGTCAAAGACATCGCCGCCGCACTTGATGCTGCCCCAGAAGGCGCCGATTTAACCCTGCCCGAAACAGTCCAAACAAGCATCCGCAACCTCAAACCACGCGCCTGAACCAACGCAAAGCGCTTGCCCGGCCCGGATGCACGGTACGACATTCCTGAGAACACGAGGAAATCGGACGCAGGGCATTACCCGATCTCCGTTTCGAAAAACCAAAGGGCTGGCCCCCAACGCGCCGCCTGCTACATTGTTCGCCATGACCACCCTACCCTTCCAATTCACTGATTGGTTCGCCGCGCGCGGATGGTCTGTCCACCCTCACCAACAGACGATGCTGGAACGCGCGCACGAACCGGCCCTATTGCTCATCGCGCCGACCGGAGGGGGCAAAACGTTAGCGGGTTTCTTGCCTAGCCTTGCCGAATTGGCGGCAGGGGAACATAAGGGGCTGCACACCCTCTATATTTC